>CAYQMZ010000054.1:3078-18088 GCA_964418725.1 uncultured Pirellulaceae bacterium | reverse complement strand
GCGGTTCGCATGGATCGCGTGACCACATCATGTGGGACGCGAGCGTTGGCAACACGTGATGAAACAGTTCTCGCAGGCGATGACACGACGTGCGTGGTTGTTGGGTGTGAGTGAGTAGCTCCCACGCAGCCACACGATGGCGCGGCTTCGACGCCACATCCCGGTTCGACCGTGACACACGAGTCGCATGAACCGCAGGATCCACAGTCTCCGTATCCGGTGTAGCTTGTGAACGCGTTGCAGGAACCGTGTGATGGCAACAAGCCGCGACGCAGTTCACGGAAGATCCCGCCAACGCCGCCAAGCGTAGAGTAGATAACACGCCCTGGAATCTTGAAGCCACCGCGTGACGAGTGTGCACCAAGCAAGCCGCCTCCGCCTGAGCCGCAAGATCCATCGCAGGATGCTACGCCGCAGGTTGGCTCAGCGATGCCACATGTGGGTTCGGCTACGGCAAGACCGCACGAGGGCTCAGGTGCTCCGCAACTCGCGGCAACCGATCCTCCAGTGCAGCTTCCGCATACGCCGCTACCAGAAATCCCAGAGTAACTACCGCAGCCGTCGCATGGATCTGCACAAGGTGGATCGCTGATCCAGTCGTGGTAGTAATTGCCTCCGCATCCGCTTGCACAGCCCGTGCATCCATAGCTGGAGATGCTGAACAGTTTGCCGATGCATCCGAGTCCTAGGCACGCACCCGGACCACAGCCCGCATCACCGCATTGTGCTCCGCCGGCACACGAGTCACAGCCACCGGCTGGTAGGCCGCAGCCAGGCTCAGCTAGCCCTGGTGCACCGCACCCGGCAGTTCCGCAGCTGCCGCCAGCGACTCCGCAGTTGGTAGTTAGGCAGGAAGAAGTCAAACAACAGCCGCTGCTAAGAGCTGTCGCCAACAACGAAGCGATCGTGATTTTGGTGAGCGACGACATCTTAGGTCCTCTATCAGTCAATGGTGCAGAAGCCACCTATCGATGGCACCCACCTCACGTATCGGCCGCAAAGTCAGCGGAGTCCACAGAATTTATTTAATCGATAAACTTTAACTCGTCCGCTTGCAGTGATGGCCCTGCTTGCTCAGACTTGGGCTCGATTCTGCGAAGCACGTTAATTCGCTAGCAGGTCTTAGTTAGATAGACCCTTCAGTTGATCAACTCAATTAATGCGAGGCATTGTGACGGATACTCTTGAGGCAGCCATCGAGCGACACGAATTGTCTGTCACCCCCGACCAACAAGCCAAGCTGCGGCGATACTGCGAGTTACTTTGGAGCTGGAATGAGAAGTTGAATCTCACTCGGCACCTGGACTACGAAACGTTTGTTGCACGCGACTTGCTGGACTCAATTCAGTTGGCCAAACATTTGTCGCCCGAAGAACGAGTCTTAGACATAGGATCGGGCGGTGGTGTACCGGGAATCGTGGTTGCGATCCTTCGCCCTGATCTCAAGATCTGGTTGAGCGATTCGATCGAGAAGAAGACGAACGCGTTAACTGACATGGTTCGTTCGTTGCAGTTGAAAACGAAAGTTGTCAATTCGCGTCTTCAAGACTTACTTCCCGATCGATCCTTCGACACGCTTACAGCTCGAGCAGTTGGTCCGTTGTCGAAATTGCTTCGCTGGGTTCAGCCAAACTGGAGTCAGTTTCAACAGCTTCTGTTGATCAAGGGACCACGCTGGATTGAGGAACGCGGCGACGCTAGGCATCGTGGATTGTTGAAGGGGCTTGAGTTACGAAAACTAGATAGCTACCCAATGCCCGGTACGGAATCGGAGAGTGTAATTCTGTCTGTCACGAAGAAGTCGCGTGCTCCGGGAAGACGGCGATCGTAACCATGTAGACGCTCGATTCTAGGTAGGCCACTTCTCCCCGGCGATATCGCGTGGGATACTCGCGTCCCAATTTTGCAGTTTAGCCGCGGGCCGCCATCGTGTTGTATTTCATCGTCTTTGCGTACGGTATCACCATCGTGGCCAGTACCATGGCCGGCGGATACCTGCCCCGCATTTTTCACATGTCGCACTTGCGAATGCAGTCGGCGCTTAGTTTCGTGGGTGGCGTGATGCTGGGGGTGGCGTTGTTGATCCTGCTGCCGCACGGGTTCTTGGAAATCTATCACTACTTTGAAACGCAACCAGCCCTGAACGTGAACCCTGCCGTGGCCGCCATCGGTACGGCCATGAATGCGACGATCGTCGGCTTGTTGTTCACGTTCTTTATGATGAGGGCTTTTCACTTTCACCAGCACGGCGACGGTGGGCATGACCATGACCATGGGCACAGCCATTCGCATGCTCACGATCACGGCGACGCTTGCGATCACACAGATGGTCACGACCATGCTGATGGTCACCAGCACACCGAAGCCAAAGAATCAGGCAATGATGGTCCCAAGACGAAACTCGGGTGGGTTGGCGTCACATTTGGGTTGGGGCTCCATACGTTCATGGACGGCATCGCGCTGGGGCTCGCGGTGCAGAAAGACGCGGCGATGCTTGGCGGTTTTGCGGTCTACCTCGCGATTCTGCTGCACAAACCTCTCGACGCCGTATCTCTCTCAGTGATCATGCGACGAGAGGGCTTCTCTTGGCCGACGATTCAGGCAGCCAACGCGGCATTTGGTTTGATGTGCATGTTTGGGGCGATGTTAAGCCTGTACCTTGGCGACACATTCAGCCTAAGTGGTTTTGTGATTGGTTGCCTTTTGTCAGCATCGGCTGGGGTCTTTTTGTGCATTTCGCTAAGTGACCTTCTACCCGAGGTGCAGTTTCATCGGCACGATAGGTTGCAGCTTTCTGCGGCACTTATCTGCGGAATCTCGGTAGCTTTCGTGATTGAGTGGTTCCATAGCCACTGAATTCAGCTGCTGCCGCTGAATCTCTGCCACTGTCTCAGCGTTCGATTCTCGCGAACTTCGTTACTCCGAGTCTTGTAGGTCCACAACGTGCAGTCCGACTGAATTGAGATTCAATTCAAGCCGATGAATTGGATTCAGCGCACTTACGGTTGAGTGGTGAATCTGTCGATTGTGAAGAATGGGCCGATAAGTTGTCACTTTGCAACCTGTGACCTACGATTACGAACCAAGTGCACTTTGACGAATTTGCTAGTTCCTTTGGAACCGAATAAAGCATGTCCGGATACAATTTAACGCATCTAAAACAGCTCGAAGCAGAGAGCATCTTCATTATTCGAGAGGTCGCGGCCGAGTTTGATAACCCGGTCATGCTGTACTCGATCGGTAAGGACTCATCTGTGATGCTGCACCTTGCCTTGAAGGCTTTCTATCCAGCGAAACCTCCGTTTCCCTTGATGCACGTCGACACGACGTTCAAGTTCCAGGAAATGATCAAGTTTCGCGAAGAATACGCCCGCAAAGAGCTTGGGCTGGATGTGATTGTTCACATCAATGAGGAAGGCGTGGCGGCTGGGATGAATCCCTTCGACCACGGCAGCAAGAAACACACGGATGTGATGAAGACGGAGTCTTTGCTGCAGGCACTCAACAAGTATCGTTTCGATGCGGCGTTCGGCGGTGCCCGGCGGGATGAGGAAAAGTCGCGAGCGAAAGAACGCGTCTATTCATTTCGTGACGAAAATCATCGCTGGGATCCAAAGAATCAGCGTCCCGAGTTGTGGAACCTGTACAACAGCCGCGTCAATCAGAACGAGAGCATTCGTGTGTTCCCGCTCTCGAACTGGACCGAGCTGGATATTTGGCAATACATCCACTTGGAAGAGATTCCGATCGTTCCGCTCTACTTCTCAGCTAAGCGTCCCGTTGTTGAACGTGACGGTGTGTTGATCATGGTCGACGACGATCGTCTGCCACTCAAAGAAGGCGAAGAGCCTGAAATGAAGAGTGTGCGATTCCGAACCTTGGGGTGTTACCCGCTGACAGGGGCGGTTGAGTCGGAGGCAGCGACATTGCCCGAGATCATTCAAGAAATGTTGCTTACCACCACATCCGAACGACGTGACCGAGTTATTGACTTTGATCAAGCCGGTTCGATGGAAGAGAAAAAGAAGCAGGGCTATTTCTAATGTCACATCAGTCCGAACTTATCGCAGAAGACATCGACTCGTACCTTGAGCAGCACGAGCGAAAGGAATTGCTCCGCTTTTTGACATGCGGTAGCGTCGACGACGGCAAGAGTACGTTGATCGGTCGACTGTTCTACGATGCCAAGATGATCTACGACGATCAGTTGGCCAGCATCAAAAAGGACTCGAAGGTCCACGGCACAACGGGAACCGACTTCGACCCTGCGTTGCTAACGGACGGTTTGAAGGCCGAACGCGAGCAAGGCATCACGATCGATGTTGCGTATCGGTATTTCTCGACCGCCAAACGCAAGTTCATCATCGCCGACACGCCGGGCCACGAGCAGTACACTCGCAATATGGCCACGGGGGCTTCGACCTGTGACCTTGCCATCATTCTGATCGACGCGCGACACGGCGTCATCGAGCAAACAAAGCGGCACTCCTTCATCACGTCGTTGCTTGGTATCAAGCACGTGATGGTGGCTGTGAATAAGATGGACTTGGTGGACTTCGATGAGGCAGTCTTCGAGAAAATCAAGAACGACTACATCGAGTTCACGCAGCGGATGCCTGCCAGCGATACTCACTTCGTTCCGATCTCTGCGCTCAATGGCGACAACCTGATCGAGGACAGCCCACATACTCCTTGGTACAACGGCAGTACGCTGATGCACCATCTGGAGAACGTCCGCATCGACCAGGACCGGAACCTGATTGATTTCCGGTTCCCCGTTCAGTTCGTCAGTCGTCCGAACCTGAACTTCCGTGGGTTTTGCGGCACAGTGGCATCCGGCGTCGTTCGTGTCGGCGACGAAGTCATGGCCTTGCCGTCGCGAAAGACCAGCACCGTGAAGTCGATCGTGATCGGCGAAATGAATGGGCGCGATTGGTCCAGCAAAGAGTTGGATGAGGCGTTTGCGCCGCAATCGGTAACCATCACGCTTGATGACGAAATCGATGTCAGCCGCGGCGATATGCTGGTTAAGAAAGACAATGTGCCACGCAGCGAATCCAAGCTAGACATGATGGTTGTCTGGATGGACGAGCAGCCAATGGTGCCTGGCAAGAAGTACCTCTTCAAGCACACGACCAACAACCCAGTGCATTGTCCCGGTACGATTTCGCAGCTTCGCTACAAAGTCGACGTGAACACAATGCGTAGCAGCCAAGCTCCTGCGCTGGAGCTGAACGAAATCGGTCGTATCCAGGTCTCGTTGAATCAGCCCGTTCACTACGATCCGTATCGCAGAAATCGCGTTACGGGTGCGATGATCATCATCGACAAGATGACAAACGCCACCGTTGGCGCGGCAATGATTGTTGACCGCTCGACAGGTGACGATGACGATCACTGGGATGACAGCCCGAAGAACACCGTTCACGCGGCAGCCTCTGAAGTCACCATCGACGAATGGTCTGCTCGGTTTGGACAACAGCCGACGACCATTCTGATGACGGGGCTAACTGGTTCGGGTAAGACCACGATTGCGAATGCCGTTCAACGTCGCTTGTTTGATCAAGGTCGCGTTGCCACGGTCATTGATGGGCAAAGTCTGCGTGCTGGACTCAGTCGCGATCTAGACTTCTCCGCAAAAGACCGCTCGGAAAACTTGCGACGCTGCGTCGAAGTGGCTCAGTTGATCAACCAGACAGGTACCATTTGCATCTGCTCTTTTGTCGCTCCTAGTGACAGCGTGCGTCAGAAGTTCCGTCAGGAGATTGGCGAAGACAAGTTTGTAATGGTTCACCTTTCGGCACCGTTAGAAGTCTGTCGCGAACGAGATACCGACGGTATTTATGAAGCGGCTGATCGCGGCGAAGTCACTAGCGTTCCGGGGCTGTCGACACCTTACGAAGTGCCTGAAGACGCCGACTTGGTGTTGCCAACGCATGAAATGTCGATCGATGATTGCGTCAGTGCAATTGTGGAACATCTGAAGAACAACCAGCGTATCGGCTAACGTTTACGTAGGAGAGACCACCAATGTTGGCGGAGTGGTTGCCGAGTGATGATATTGCACTGGCAACCCGCCATGGAGGTCTCACTTGGTCGGAGTTGTTGGCCGCGATCTCGGTTCAGGCTGAGAAGCTAGAGCGGTTTCGCGGTAAACGCGTCGGTGTTTTGCTTGCACCGTCACCGCAGATGATCGCAGTTCTCCTTGCCTGTGAGCATGCGGGGGTGCATGCATTTCTCATTGCTTCCGATGTGTCAGCGGAGCAAGTTGTAGCCTGGAGTCACCGCTTTGGGCTCTCGGCGATTGCGGACGGTTCTTCGCTCACCACGACGGCGCCTCCCGAGGCAAATCCCGCGAAACCCAATCAACCTCATGCCAATGAGGAAACGTCAACCGACGCAGTCACGATCCTGACGTCGGGTACAACAGGTGAGCCTAAAGCCGTCGAGCATACGTGGGAATCGTTGACTCGACCGGTTCGTCAGGCCGGTGGTGAAGGCCCAACGTGGTTGTTGACGTTTCGGCCTCACCTATACGCAGGGCTGCAGGTCATGATGCAGTGCTTGCTGAACCAAGGCACATTGGTCATTCCGCAATCGGGGGACACCGCGGACGATGTTGCGAAACTGGCTGCCCAGTTTGCTGTCGATTTCGCATCGGCCACACCTTCGTATTGGCGTTGGTTGGTTACCTTTGCCAATGATGAAGTCTTACAGCAAATGACGCTGAAGCAAATCACGCTGGGAGGCGAAGCCGTTGATCAGGCCACGTTGAACGTATTGCGTGCGAAGTTTCCGGAGACTCGCGTCGTGCACATCTATGCAACGACGGAGTTGGGCCGCTGCTTTTCAGTCACCGATGGGTTGTCAGGGTTTCCGTCCAAATTCTTGGGGGCGGTCTCTGCTGATGGCGTCGAAATGAAAGTCGATGACGGCGAGTTGGTTGTGCGATCAGCGAACGCTATGAAGGGCTATGATCAGGTCCAAGGTGAGTCCCCGCAGGAGAGTTGGTTTCGCACGGGTGATTTGGTTCACATTGAAGGTGACCGAGTGCACTTCGTTGGTCGCAAGACGGACATGATCAACGTCGGTGGCAATAAGGTGTATCCGCTGGAGGTAGAGACCGTCGTCAGAACAGTCGACGGAGTGGCAGATGCCCGAGTCTATGGCCAAGAATCGTCGATGCTAGGGCAGCTTGTTAAGTGTGACGTCGTCCTCGCGGATGGCTTTGACAAAGCAACCGTCGAAGCCCAGATTCGCAAACAGTGCTTGGCAGATTTGACGTCCTATCAGTTGCCTCGCTTTATCGATTTCGTCGAGGACATCCCGAAGACTGCGGCCGGAAAAACAGACCGCAGTTGATAGTGACAGTTGCTACTAAGGAAGCTCGCGGATTCTGATGTTGCGGAACTCAACGGGTGCGCCTTCGGATTCTAGGCACAGGTAACCTTCTGCGGGATCGCACTCGTTACCGCCTGAAACCTCTTCACCGTTGACCCACAGCCGAACTTCGCCATTGATTGCGCGAACGTAATAGTGGTTCCACTGATTGATTCCCTTGGTCAGGTTTTTACTGGGAAAGCTCCGCTTGCCATTCGGGGCCACTGGTGGGAACGGCTTCATCTTTGCGGGACCTGTGGGGAATACATCACCATGTGAAGTGAACCAATCCGCCTTCCGATTTTTTCCGCCGGACAGATACAACTCGGCGTAGCCCAAGTCGAGGACCTGTACCTCAATCCCGTGTGGTAGCCTGCCATTGCCTTTGGCCAAGTTGTCAATCGATTGCTGGCTGGCCCACAAGAAGACGCCTGAATTGCCGCCTTTCTTCTTGTGCATCCACTCGCAAACCATTTCCAGGTTCTTCAGAGGTTTCTTGCTTCTGATAACGCCGACTGGCTTGCCGGTGCAGTACGCATGTCCGCCCTTCCAAGCCCAGGTGTCCTTGTCGCAGTTTACGTTCACAAAGTCTTCGCCTGTCAGCGTTCGCCAGCCAGGACCAACGCCACGGATTAAGGCGGGCTTAAGGGTTGCTGATTCTTCGGCGAACAGTGGTGAAGCCAACGCAGCAATCAGAAGTAGTAGTGGCAATCTCATGAGGAGACCTTTTGGCGATCTGGGCGGGCAAGTTGTGCGGCTGTCGCACGATGGTTCAGGGACATTAGTTCATTTGGAAGTCGAATGCCAGCACTCGCCTCAACTTCCTTTGCTGTTGAGGCGCAGGTCACTGCTGCGATTGGGACTGTGTTGTTGCTGCGGGAATTGCCGAGCCATCGTTGCGACTACCCAGTTGTCGATAAACGGTCACGTCAATGGAATTTGAAATTGCCGATACGTTGCCGTCGCCCATAGCCATATGCGCGAAGCCGGCGTGCCAACTTCCGAATCCACCCATGAAGTGTTTGTCTGCGTCTGCTTCGATCATGTTTGTGGCACCCGGGGGTTGTTCTGTGTTCCGCAGTGTCGCTCGCGTGCCGGACATCCAACCCAGATTCGTTTCACTTTCATGAATGCGAACTTCGCCGAGGAACAATGTGAACTGTTCGCCATCGACGATGTCATTCTTTGTGAGCTGGCTATTCAAAAAGAAGACGCCGTTGTTGTCGCCATCCAGCGGTTCTTCGCTGTTGTGATAACTGGCGGCGAAGCAGCTCGGGCGGACTGTCGCTTGTCGCTCTGGCGGTGGTGAGGCGGGGCAGGCAAGGCTAGGGATGAGCGTTTGCCGAACGCTCAGATGTCGCGCGTCGTAGACGCTCACTTTAGGGTCGACCTGCGAGAGCAGCGGCTCCTGGTCCAAGAACGGCAAGAGTTGGACGATCCAGCTATGGTGCATCTCGCCGTTTTCATCATTGGCAATCGGACCAGTCGGATTGAGGCAGCCGGCTGGAAATGCTCCCGAGAGCGACTCGAATTCCTGTACGCTTTGAATCATTCGAATGACCCTTGCCGAGCACAGGTTCGAGCGTGTTGTTTCACGGCGGCGGACGAGGAACGGGAGCAGAAGGCACAGCAGGATGCCGATGATTCCGGCCAGCACCAGCACCTCGGGCAAGGTAATCGCATTTCGACTCGGTCGCCTGCGACCGGTATGGTTGGGTCGATTCGAATGTGCGTAGCGGTCCATAATGGGATTTTTCATGTTGCGAGCATCAATCTGCAGTGCTGCGTTTTCCGATCTAAACTCCTAATATAGATGGAACATGTTCCGGTTCAGTGGTACGGAAGGACGGACTGGCAGCAAACTAGTGTTTCCTTCTATATTGCCGCGGAAGCGTTGCGTGACCCGCGTTTGCCACCGAGGAAAACATGAAAGAGATCTTCTTTAAAGGCATCGCCATCGCACTACCTTGTTTGGTGATCGGTGGAGTGGTCTACTTGGTGTTTCACGGATTCTATTCGTTGTTTGCGGATCGACAGCTGAAGAAAGAGCTCGATCAGATCGCGAAAGACAGTAAAGACCGACGTGCCCAGCGACCTCCAGAGGAAAAGCCGAAGGCACCGACGGCCGAAGACTTTTTTCAATAACCATGTCGATGCCCAAGCAGCTAAAGGTTGCCGTGCTGATTAGCGGCGGCGGAACGACCCTAAAGAATCTTCTCGATCGCAACGCTGCGGGCGACATCGACGTCGACTTTCGCCTCGTAATTTCTAGCAATGCGAAAGCTGCGGGACTGGATTTTGCCCGAGACGCTGGAATCTCGCACGAGGTAATACGCAAGCAAGACTTTGAATCAGCTGAAGAACACTCGAAAGCGGTGTTTGATCGTTGCCGCGAGGTCGAAGCTGACTACGTGCTGATGGGTGGTTACCTGCAGCACGTTTTGATCCCAAGCGATTTTGAGAATCGCGTTCTGAATACGCATCCGGCGTTGATCCCTTCCTTTTGCGGCAAGGGGTTCTATGGATTACGCGTCCACAGTGCTGTGCTCGAGTATGGTGCAAAGGTTTCCGGTTGCACGATCCACTTCGTCGACAACGAATACGACCACGGACCCATAATCCTGCAGAAATGCGTCCCAGTTCTCGGTAGTGATGCCCCCGAAACGCTGGCAAAACGAGTGTTTCAGGCGGAGTGTGACGCCTACCCTGAGACTCTGCGTCTACTGTCTGAGGACCGGGTTCAGGTCAGTGGACGCAATGTGCTAGTTAGCTAGCAACCTCTACCTGGCGAGCTGCCCTGCGGCTTTCTATAGCTCCTAAGTTCTCCGTGATTGCCGCGGTTTCGTTCGCGACAATGAGTATTCTGCGTAAGTCTGGGCGCACCCGGTTGACCACCTAATGACAGTTGCTTATCTTCGTGAATCCAGATTTGCTAATCATTGCATTCTGGTTTCTTCTACTGGGGCTTTCGCCGTTGTTGACGGGTTTTTTAGGGGCACGCGGGCCGATGCAGGTCAAAGCGTTAAAAGTATTTTGCGACGTGGTCGAACAGCGTAGCTTCTCGGAAGCTGCCGCTGATAACGGCGTATCGCAATCTGCGGCCAGCCAAATGGTCAGTCATGTAGAAGAGCAAATGGGGGCGAAGTTCATTGACCGTTCCCAGCGGCCGATCGCTTTGCTTCCTGCGGGCGAGTTGTTCTATCGCGGTTGTCGAAGCATCGTCGACCAGTTTGAGACACTTCGCACGCAGTTGCATGAGTATGCAAATGCTGATTCAGGTCAGGTGACCGTGGCATCGATCTACTCTGTTGGACTTAGCCATATGAATTGGTTTGTTCAGCAGTTCATGGCCGACTCGCCCGATTCGAATGTGCGTGTTGAATATCGTCACCCCGATCAGGTTTACAACTTGGTCGAACGAGGCCAAGCGAAGATCGGCTTGGTGAGCTACCCGAGTGATTCACGGACGATACAAGCCACTCAATGGCGTGAAGAGGAAATAATTGTTGCCTGCTCACCGGAGCATCCGTTTGCGGGCCGTGAAAGCTTGAAGTTGGCGGAGTTGCACGGTCAACCAATGGTTGGTTACGACGAGCGGCTTCGTATATGGACAGAAATCGAAAAGGCCCTCAGTGAAGCTGGGGCCGAAACAAACGTCGTTATGCGTTTCGATAATACGGAAACGATGAAGCGTGCGCTCGAGATCAATGCGGGTGTGGGACTGCTTCCGTATCCGACCTTGAATCGTGAGGCAGCGGCGGGGACGTTGGTTCGAATCCCACTAGAACCACCTGGGCTGATTCGCCCGGTCGGAATCATCACAAAGCGTGGCAAGGAGTTGCCCGTCGAGGCGGCAAAGTTCGTCGAATTCTTGTTACAGAATTCGTTCGCCGAACAAGCCGAACCGATGACGAAAACGACGGCCAAACCTTCCGCAAGTTGAGTTAACCGCGACTTCTTCGATTTCGGTTAACTTAAAACGAGACTCGCCGACCGTCGAAGAAGTCCAAGTGTCACAAGAAATAGTTGGTGACTTGGATGAAAAACGAAGAAACTTCGAATGTGTTTTCCAAGATCGGCTTTCCTAAGAAGCACGGTCTGTACGATCCCGCGAACGAAAAAGACGCTTGTGGCGTTGGCTTTGTTGCAAATATCAAGGGTGCACCCAGCCACCAGATCGTTCTCGATGCCGAGACGATTCTGCGCAACATGGACCATCGAGGTGCGTGCGGCTGTGAATACAACACTGGTGACGGCGCCGGGATTCTCACCGGCATGCCGCACACGTTCCTGAAGAAGGTCGTCAAGGCTGACCTAGGAGCAGAGTTGCCAGAACCGGGGCGGTACGCGGCCGGTATTATTTTCCTGCCTCAAGATGCTGCCCAGCGTGAAAAGTGCATCAGCGTCTTCAATCAGTTTATTGAGGCTCAAGGGCAACGATTGATTGGTTGGCGTGAGGTGCCCACCGACTCGAAGAAGGCAGACGTTGGGCCGATCGCTTTGCAGTCGGAGCCGAAGGTTCAGCAGGTGGTAATCGCTGCAGCCGACGGCACGGCAGATGATGAGTTCGAGCGACAGGTGTACTTGATCCGCAAGCAGGCCACGAACGCCATTCGTAACGATGCGTCGATGAGCGAAGCGAAGATGTTCTACGTGAACTCGCTGTCGCCAAGAATCATCGTCTACAAAGGCATGTTGATGTCATGGCAAGTGTTGCCGTACTACCCTGATCTAACGGACGAAGACTATCAGACCCATCTGGCGATGGTGCACTCGAGATTTTCGACAAACACGTTCCCTAGTTGGGATCGTGCTCAGCCGCTGCGATTCATGAGCCACAACGGTGAAATCAATACGCTTCGAGGTAACTCGAATTGGATGATGGCTCGTCAGGGCACCGTCGAAAGCAAGTTGTTCGGTGATGAGATCTCCAAGCTGTTTCCGCTGATCGAACCCGACTGTTCGGACTCGGGGACGTTCGACAACGCGCTCGAGTTTTTGTTGATGTCAGGTCGTACCCTGCAGCATGCTGTGATGATGATGGTGCCTGAAGCTTGGCAAAACCATCACACGATGTCGGAAAACAAGCGAGCCTTCTACGAGTATCACTCGACACTGATGGAGCCTTGGGACGGTCCTGCGTCGATCGTCTTCACCGATGGAAAGTACATCGGAGCTGTTTTGGATCGAAACGGTTTGCGTCCATCCCGCTATTACCTGACCAACGATGATCGCGTCATTATGGCCAGTGAGGTTGGTGTGTTGCCGACCGTCGATCCGTCGACCGTCATCGAAAAAGGTCGTTTGCAACCAGGCCGTATCTTCCTGATTGACTTTGACGAAGGGCGTTTGATCCCCGACGACGAAGTGAAGGAGGAAATGGCGGCACGATACCCGTTCCGCGATTGGATCAACAAAGAACGCATCTTGCTTTCGGATGTCCCGGCAGCCGACGCAATTGGCTTCGAGCCCGATTCGCTGCTACGTCGTATGCAGGCGTTCGGGTATACCGTCGAGACAAGCAAGTTCATGTTGTTGCCGCTGATTCGGGCCAAAAAAGATCCGATTGGCTCGATGGGCAACGACTCTGCATTGGCGTGCCTGTCTGATCAGCCGCGGATGTTGTACGACTACTTCAAGCAGCTCTTCGCGCAGGTTACGAATCCAGCGATCGACTCAATTCGCGAAGAGATCGTGATGTCGCTGGAATGCTACATCGGTCCTGAAGGGAACTTGCTGGAGGCGGAGGCGAGCGATTGTCACAGGCTGCTGGTGCCGCATCCAATCCTGACTAACGAAGAGTTGGCTTCGTTGAAGCACATGGATCATCGCGGTTGGAAGACCAAGACGATCGACATCACTTGGCCTCGCAGCGAAGGCGAGGCTGGGCTCACGAAGGCACTCGATCGGATTTGTGCGGAAGCGGAATCGGCGATCGACGACGGCTATTCGTTGGTCGTTCTCTCTGACCGAGAAATGTCGCACGACCGCGTGGCCGTTAGCACGTTGCTGGCGACCGGTGCCGTCCATCAGTACTTGGTCAAGCAAGCGAAGCGAACTCGCATCGGCATCGTTCTGGAGACAGGCGAGGCACGCGAAGTTCACCACCATTGTTTGCTGATCGGGTTTGGGGCCGACGCCATCAATCCCTACTTGGCGTTTGAAGCCATTTGGCAAGCTCGCGCCGATGGGCGTATTGGTGACATGACCGATGCCCAAATCCCCGAGGCATATCGCATTGGTGTGAAAAAGGGCATGCTCAAGGTGATGGCGAAGATGGGTATCTCGACGTTGCAATCCTATAAAGGAGCCCAGATTTTTGAGGCGGTTGGTCTGCGGAACGATGTGATCGACAAATGCTTCACGGGCACCGCGAGTCGAATCCAGGGCGTTGACTTCACAGTTCTTGCGCAAGAACTTCTGCGTCGGCACGCTATCGGCTTTCCCGATCGCGAAGAAGATCGCCGTGCTACGTTGCCGAACCCTGGTGAATTCCACTGGCGTTCGACCGGCGAGCGGCACATGTGGGATCCACAGTCTATTGCCGACATTCAAATCGCAGCACGGACCAACAGCCACGAAGCGTACAACCGTTTCGCCAATCATTGCGACAGCGACGCCAAGACACGTTGCGCGTTGCGTGGTTTGCTGAAGATCAAAGATGGAGTACTCGGAGAACCGATTCCGATCGAAGAAGTCGAGCCGGCATCTGAAATCGTCAAGCGTTTCTGTACCGGAGCGATGAGTTTCGGATCGATCTCTGCCGAGTCCCACGAGACGCTCGCGATCGCCATGAATCGGCTCGGTGGCAAGAGTAACACCGGTGAAGGCGGGGAAGAGACTCGCCGTTGGACACCGGACGAGAATGGTGACCTTCGCCGAAGTGCGATCAAGCAAGTCGCATCGGGGCGATTCGGCGTCACGATCAACTATCTGACGAATGCCGATGAGATCCAAATTAAGATCTCGCAAGGTGCTAAGCCTGGTGAGGGTGGAGAGCTTCCTGGTCGGAAAGTTGACCGTCGGATTGCTGACGTTCGGTACTCAACGCCGGGCGTGACGCTCATTAGCCCACCGCCACATCACGATATTTACTCGATCGAAGATCTGAAGCAACTGATCCACGATCTCAAGAACGCTAACCCTTCCGCACGTATCAGCGTCAAGTTGGTTTCGGAAGTGGGCGTTGGTACGGTCGCGGCTGGAGTTGCGAAAGGCTATGCCGATCACATTCTGATCAGTGGCGACAGCGGCGGAACGGGAGCTTCGCCACTCACCAGTATCAAGCACGCGGGTATGCCGTGGGAGCTTGGTATCGCTGAAACGCACCAGACGCTGGTCATGAATGATTTGCGATCACGTGTGATTTTGCAGACCGATGGTCAGCTGAAGACTGGTCGTGACGTTGTGATCGCGGCACTGTTGGGGGCTGAAGAGTTCGGTTTTGCGACGGCTCCGCTGGTCACGCTTGGCTGCATCATGATGCGTAAGTGTCATCTGAACACGTGCCCGGTTGGTATCGCGACGCAGGATCCTGAACTAAGGAAGAAATTCAGCGGCAAGCCAGAGCTCGTTTTTAAATAAATTTTCATGGTTTGTAATTTTTTAAACTATAAATAGTTTAATTTAT
>CAYQMZ010000054.1:290-3068 GCA_964418725.1 uncultured Pirellulaceae bacterium | reverse complement strand
AAGAAGTTCAGCGGCAAACCAGAGCAGGTCGTGAACTACCTGTTCATGGTCGCTGAGGACGCTAGGAAGATCATGGCTTCGCTAGGTGCGAAGACGATTCTGGATCTGGTTGGACGCGTCGATTGTTTGGAAACGGACGAGGCCATTAAGCACTGGAAGGCAGACGGTCTTGATCTAACTGAAATGCTAACGATGGCCCCCAAACCACATGAAAACGTGGGCGTGTACAACACGATGGGGCAGGATCATGGTCTCGAACTGGCACTCGACAACAAGTTAATTGAATTGGCTGCTGGCACGCTAAAGGACGGGTCGCCGTGCGAAATTGATCTGCCAATCATTAATACGAATCGAGCTGTTGGGACGACGCTAAGTCACGAGGTCGCAAAGCGGTTTGGGCTAGATTTGCTGCCCCAGGACACGATCAAAATCAAGCTGACAGGTTCAGCCGGTCAGAGCATCGGTGCGTTCCTGGCGAAAGGGATTTCGATCGAACTGGAAGGTGACGGCAACGACTACGTGGGCAAAGGATTGTCGGGCGGTCGGATCGTGATCTATCCGCCAAAGAGCAGCCAGTTTGTTCCCGAGGAGAACATTATCATCGGGAACGTAGCCCTCTATGGGGCGACCAGTGGGAAAGCGTTCTTCCGTGGTCGTGCGGCGGAGCGATTCTGTGTTCGTAATAGTGGAGCTCATGCCGTTATTGAGGGAGTTGGTGACCACGGTTGTGAATACATGACTGGTGGGCGAGCCGTGATTCTCGGCCCGACAGGTCGCAACTTTGCGTCTGGCATGAGCGGTGGCGTCGCCTATGTCTTGGACGAGGATGGGGAATTCAATCTGCGGTGCAACCTGGAATTGGTTGACCTGGAGAAGGTGGAAGCTGCAGAGGACATCGAAGAACTTCGCGAGTTGATCAGCGAACATCATCAGCGAACGGGCTCGGCCGTCGCTGACCGAATACTGTCCGATTGGGATAATTCGCTCGCGAAATTTGTGAAAGTGATGCCACGCGACTACAAACGCGTTTTGGAAGAAATGAAAGCAGCCGCCGCAACCGCGTAGGACTTGGCAAAGACCAACGAAGCGCGAAGGACGGCGAAGAAGACAACGAAACGTAAGAAAGAAAACGATGGGCAAACCAACAGGCTTTAAAGAATTTACTCGGCAGGCTGTTCCGTATCGCGATCCGCTTGAGCGTGCAAGCGACTACCTGGAGATCTTCACCACTGCACCGGAACAACACCTGACGACACAAGGTGCGCGGTGCATGGATTGCGGCGTGCCCTTCTGTCAGTCTGCCACGGGATGTCCCATCGACAACCTCATTCCAGAATGGAACGACCTTGTCTACAACGGTCGCTGGCGAGATGCGCTCGACCGCTTACACAAGACGAACAACTTCCCAGAGTTTACCGGGCGAGCCTGTCCAGCTCCGTGTGAGGGCGCTTGCGTCCTGGGAATTACAGATCCGCCGGTCACGATCAAGAACATTGAAAACGCCATCATTGATCGTGGCTGGGAGGAAGGTTGGGTCGTTCCCAATCCGCCAGAGAAGCGATCCGGAAAGAGCGTAGCAATCGTTGGTTCGGGACCTGCCGGTTTGGCGGCGGCCGCACAGTTGAACTCGGTTGGCCACAAAGTCACCGTCTATGAGCGGGCCGATAAGATCGGCGGCTTGCTGATGTACGGCATCCCCAACATGAAGCTCTCCAAAAAGACCGTGCAGCGTCGAATCGACCTGTTGGTCGAAGAGGGGGTAGAGTTCGTCACGTGTGCTCACGTGGGTAAGAAGGAGGATCTCGAAGTTGGCCACATGACGAAGATCATGGAAGAGTACGGCCATGAAATGAAATACATCGATCCCCAGGAATTGCTGGAGAAGAATGACGCGCTGTTGATGGCCACGGGTGCAACCAAGCCGTTCGATCCAACCGGTCGCTGTCCCGGTCGCGACCTGAACGGGATTCATTTGGCCATGAACTTCCTGACGCGAAACACAAAGAGCTTCATGGCGGACTTTGAAGTCCCATATTTGTCTGCCAAAGGCAAGGACGTGATTGTGATCGGTGGCGGAGATACCGGTGCAGACTGCATCGGCACCTCGTTGCGTCATGGTTGTAACAGCGTGGTGAACTTCGAGTTGTTGGATAAGCCGCCAGCAGAGCGAGCTCCAAACAATCCGTGGCCACAGTGGCCTCGCGTGTACAAGTTGGACTATTCACACGAGGAGTGGAAAGCCAAGAATGGAGTCGATCCACGGACCTACCATATTCTCACCAAAGAGTACGTTGGCGATGGAAACGGAAACTTGAAGGCAGTGCGAACCGTCGAGGTGGACTGGTCGAAGCCTGGTGAGAAGGCTCCGTTTTCTGAAGTTCCCGGCTCAGAAAAGGACTGGCCTGCCGATTTGGTCTTTTTGGCAACAGGTTTTGTTGGTCCAGAATTAACCGTCGGTGAGATGCTTGGTCTGGATACGCAGAATCCTCGCGGCAACTGGCAGACGTTTGCAGCCGAACATGGCCAGTTTACTACCAACGTCGAAGGCATTTTTGCAGCCGGCGACTGTCGACGTGGTCAATCGCTCGTCGTTTGGGCGATTAACGAAGGTCGTGGTGCCGCGCGGGCAATTGACCAATTCCTGATGGGCAGCAGTACCCTGCCAGCGCCAGGTACGACGATGGGACTTACCGCTTAAGTGGCCGATAGTGACCCGAATCTGCTATAGATCGACCTTGCGAACGATGATCGAAAGTTTGGGGCGCCGAGCATCCGAGT
>CAYQMZ010000054.1:0-280 GCA_964418725.1 uncultured Pirellulaceae bacterium | reverse complement strand
GAGTAGTGCCACGATCGCCCAACCGCGGTCAGTCGCTTGCGATCGTCTGGTGACAATCCAGCGATCTGAGATAGCTCTTTCCAGAGCGTCGCGGACTTTTCGAACGCGACACGCATCGCGAATGGACCGGGATTGTTTGCCCAGACAACGATCTCGGTTCGGTAGGCAGGCTGACGCAGCAGCGGTATCACCTGCGACAACGCCGCGTTGTAGGTGGGCGTGAAGAGTGGTGGTTCTTTATTTAGCCGCTCGAAGAGATCGAATACGACTTCACCTTGCG
>CAYQMZ010000053.1:898-18100 GCA_964418725.1 uncultured Pirellulaceae bacterium | reverse complement strand
GAATTACCGAATTCGTCGCCGTTCGCTATGGTCGTAAACGGCTCTGGCCCAATCTCCCATTCGATGCGTGACACCCCCGAAAGCGGAACCGGATCAAATTGACTTACAAAGCCTGTCCCGGCTCCACCGGGCTGGCGCCCGTCGAGCCTGACGTATGGCGTCTCAAGATCAGTTAGCCAACCCGCAACCATATCAAAGTCCGCATCACCTTCCATCACGCTGAATGTAGCGCCGGCCTCATCTACCCCTGCACGCAGACTGAACAAAGCTGGCAGGATAAATCTTGGCCCAGCATCAAAGAAGGCGTTCAACTGCAGGGAGATGTCTACTTCCTGATCTTCTAGCGGAATCGAATCATTAGCCACAACATGCGTCGATTGTCTTGCAAGCGGTAGCTCCAACAACAACATCTCTTCTTGCGTGAAGGCAGTTCCACACGGAACGAACAGAAACAATAAGAACACAAATCGCTGCGTTGTCATGTGATTCTCACCATGTAGCTCGAAAAGCAAGCTGTCACCAATCTCAGAGCCGAGTCGGGCCGTTCGTTCTCTGCTAGGTGGATTGGCTACGTTTCTTTCAGTTTACACGCTAATTCGCTGAACCGTAGAAACCGCTGTGCACTTCGCGTTTCTTCAAGGTCTTATTCTTTTTGACCAGTGGCTATACTGGACAGCCCTCCGGTCATACGAGAAACGCTGTCTTACCGGATCGCACCCTCCAATCCTGTCCATCCAGCCGTACTACTCCCACCCCGCGGGCCTGTTCTATGTCTACTGCTTCTTCCAGCAACTCGAGTGGTTTGTCTTGGGCGTTGTTGCTTGTGGTGTTGGCTTTGGTCGGTGTCGGCGCGTTTTTTGTCCTGCCCGCGTTGTCGTCCAGCATGCGAAAAACCACGGACACTAAGATCCTGACACACGAGATTCAAAGTGAAGACTTGCTGATCACAGTAACGGAAGAGGGTAACGTTGAAAGTGCTCAAAACGTTGAAGTGAAGTGCCAGGTGGCTGGCGGGTCGTCGATACTTAGGATTGTCGATGACGGAAAGCAAGTGAAAGAGGGCGAGAAGCTTGTTGAGCTAGATTCGTCCGCACTGGAAGATCAAATCAACACGCAGCGAATTGCCTACGAGAAAGCCCGTGCCACGAAGCTGCAATCGGAAAAGAACTTCTCGGTGGCTCAGATCTCTGTTCGAGAATACCTGGAAGGCACTTACCAGCAACTGATTCAAGATGCGGAAGCGTTGATCACCATTGCGGAAGAGAACCTGCGGGCCGCAAAGAACTCACAAGGCCACTCGGAAAAAATGTTCCGCAAAGGGTACGTGAGTGAACTTGATCTGGAAGGATCGCGGTTCGCTGTCGAACGAGCCGAATTGGAATTGGGCTCAGCGAAGACAGCCAAAAAAGTGCTGGAGGAATTCACCAAGGAGAAAACGCTCGAGGATCTTCGCAGCCAACGCGACAATGCCGAGGCACAAATGAAGTCAGATGCCTCCGCCTTTGAACTGGAGGAGACTCGACTGAAACGACTTGAGGACCAACTAGCAAACTGCACTATCCTGGCTCCGCAAGACGGCATGGTGGTCTATGCAAACGAACGAGGAGGCCGTTTTGGTCAGACTCAGGCGTCGATCGAAGAGGGAGCTTCCATTCGTGAGCGACAAACGATCTTAAGGCTACCCGACTTGGACCAGATGCAGGTGAAAGTCAACGTGCACGAATCGAAGGTCGATCAAATCCGCCCCAACATGCGTGCCAGAATTCGCATTCTGAACAACGAGTACATCGGGCAAGTTACTTCGGTTGCCAACCAACCGGAACCAACGTCCTTCTTCACTGGCAACGTCAAAGAGTACGCAACCTACGTGCGAGTGACCGATACGGGTGACGCTGCGAAAGCCTTGCGTCCCGGTATGACCGCCGAAGTCGAAATCCTGGTGGCTCATCTGAAGGGCGTGCCGACACTGCCGGTGGCTGCTGTTGTTGAAAAACGCGGCAAATACATGGCTTGGGTCAAAACAGAAGCCGAACCAGAAAAGCGGCCGCTGGTAATTGGGCTCAGCAACGACGAATTCGTAGAGGTCAAAGACGGAGTTGCCGCAGGTGAAGAGGCACTCTTGAATCCACGAGCCGTTGTTAAAGAGGCTCGTGAAATCGCCAACTCAGAAACGATCGATGTCAGCAAACGCTTTGGCCAAGTCTCGGGCGGCGCGGCAGGTGGTCGACCGGGAGGCGGAGGTCCGCGTGGCGGTGGTGGTGCGAAGGGTGGTCGTGCTGGACGTCCTGGCGGCGGAGGAGCAGATGGTGGACGTCCAGGCGGCGGAGGACCTGGTGCGAAGAAACAACGACCCGGTGGAGGCCAAGGTGCAGGCGGTCAGAAGACCGGTGGCGGACAAAAAGCTGGTGGCGGAGGAACTGGCGGTATGGCGGCACTCGACAAAGACGGTGACGGGAAAATCAGTAAGGACGAAGCTCCCGGTGGAATGAAAGACTACTTCGACCGCATGGACTCCAACGGCGACGGTTTCATCGATAAACAAGAGCAGGCGTCGCTGCAAAAACGATTTCAAGGCGCTGGCGGAGGAACGGGACGTCCGGGCGGTGGACCAGGTGGGCAGTAGAGGCTCCAACCAACACTCACAGCCAGTCTATTACAACCGCTCGGTGACCCACATTTACGATTCGAACGGAATCTAACTCACGCGAACTGGCGATAAGCGCCACACCCCGCCCATGCTCACTCGAATCCTGACCACCTTCCGACTTGGCGTCTACAGCTTGTTCCTTCACAAGCTGCGTTCGGCGCTTGCAGTACTAGGGATCCTGATCGGTATTGCTGCCGTGATTGCCTTGGTCGCCATGGGAGAGGGAGTTAGCTACCAAGCACAGCAACAAATCAAAGACCTGGGTGCCAAGAACGTTATCGTTCGCAGCGTGAAGCCACCCCAGCAGAGCACGGGAGCCGGCAGCGGTCTATTTATCGAGTACGGCATTATGCGAGACGACTTCCGCCGGATCTTGTCGAACCTGCCTTTCATTGAAGATGCCGTACCCATGCGAGAACTGCGACGCGAAGTGCGCAACGGAGCTCGAACGGTAGAAGCACGCGTCGTTGGTTGCACTTCCAAGTACATGGACGTCAACCGACTGACGGTGGACTATGGTCGCTTCCTCGCTGACAGCGACAACAAGCCACCGCAAAACGTCTGTGTCTTGGCTTCCGATACGGCTCGCGCGTTGTTTCCATTGGGTGATCCACTTGAAAAAGCGATCCAGATCAACCAGGACTTCTACCGTGTGGTAGGGGTTACTGCATCACGCGACCCATCGGCTGCGATCGGTGGCAGCCTCGATTCGCAAGACTACAACAACGACATCTATATCCCGCTAGAGACACTTCGCACACGGATTGGCGACATGGTGTTTACCAGTCGCAGTGGTAGTCGCGAAGGCGAAATCGTCCAGCTGAGCCAAATCACACTGACGGTTCCAGATCTCGAAATGGTCGAACCGGCTGCCGACGTGGTGAAGGGGCTGATGTCCAAGTATCACGGTGAGAAAAAAGACTTCGGCGTGACCGTACCAAAGGAGCTGTTGCGACAAGCTGAGCGGCTACGCCTGATGTTCAACGCGTTGCTTGTCATCATTGCGGGCATTTCGCTAGTTGTTGGTGGCATCGGCATCATGAACATCATGTTGGCCACTGTCACAGAACGAACTCGCGAGATTGGCGTGCGTCGTGCCCTGGGTGCGAAGCGAACCGACATTATTCAACAGTTTCTCATTGAAGCCGTCGTACTCACGTCGATTGGGGGTGCCTTGGGAGTTGGCTTGGGCTTCTGCATCAAACCAGGCGTATCCTTGATGCGTTATTTGGTGACCACCTACTGGCCTGAGCTCGCAGCCTCGATTCCATCCAACATTTTGCAGCTGGAGCCGCGGATCGCTTCCTGGTCGATTATCGCATCCCTAGCAATCTCGATTGGTGTGGGAGTGCTCTTTGGCCTGTATCCAGCTCGTCGTGCCGCGATGATGGATCCAATTGAGGCGCTACGGCACGAGTAACAAGGTCGCGAGTGCGTTGACGCCGGGGCGGTCGCTTCAACCGACTCAGCCTTCATTGTGTCCTACTGTTTTCTAGTTGAGCATTACCCAGGCAGTCTTTTTCGGCCCAATCATGGCCTAGCGGGCGGACTCCATTCAACGATCTTCAACTTTTGCCCCGCTTTTGAAATAATTGAACCAACGGATTGACTCCAACTGTACGTGGACGGACCCATGCGACTATTTCTATCGGCCGGCGAACCGAGTGGCGACCTGCACGGCTCAAACTTGATTCGTGAAATCCATCGGCAGCGTCCGAATGCCCAGTTCACAGGGCTGGGATCTCACAAGATGGCAGCCGCTGGGTGTGATTTGCTGACGGACATGCAGGATCTCGCCATCATGGGGTTCGCTCGCGTCGTGCCTCATCTGAAACGATTCTGGGACTTGCTGTGGGAGGTCGATCGCAGCTTTCAAAAGGAACGCCCGGATGCCGTGATCCTGATTGATTACCCCGGGTTCAATTGGTGGGTGGCTGGAAGAGCCAAGAAACACGGCATTCCCGTATTCTACTATGGGACTCCTCAGATCTGGGGGTGGGCCACCCATTGGTACCGCGAGCGGGGGTGTACGGCAACGTACGTTGGGCACCCTTACTTTGATGAATTCCTGAATCGGGATTTGGACAAGGCTTTTGTTGAGCAATTAGGTGCCGGCAAGCTGGTCACGATACTGCCAGGGTCTCGAAAGCACGAAGTCGAAAAGAACTTGCCTGCGTTTTTGAAAACGGCCGATTTCGTCCATGCCACTGCACCCCATACACGCTTTGCAATCGCCAGCTACAACCAGCACCAAGCAAACGTTGCCAGAGAAATGCTGGCCAAGCATCGAGGTGCCGCGAACATTGAAGTGCATACCAATCGCACGCGAGAACTTATTCATCGCGCTGATTGCTGCCTGGCATGCTCAGGATCGGTTTCCCTGGAGTTGCTGCACGAAGAAACGCCAACAGTTATTCACTACAAGATCGATCGTCTCCAGGATTTCCTGCAGCGTCGGTTTCGCTGCTGCAAGTTCATCACGCTTGTGAATCTACTTGTCAGCGAAAGGCGATTTGAGCCCCAAGACGAGTACGACCCCAACGACGTCGCCAATCTGGCGGAAGCTCCTTTCCCGGAATACCTGACGGTCGAGGATCGTTCCGCGGAAATGGCACACCATATCATTCGCTGGATTACCGACGAGAATTGCCGACAACAGACGATCGCTGCACTGCAACCGTTGCGTGAGACTTTCGTGCATCCGGGTGCGTCGAAACGGGCTGCGAAGTACATTTTGGAAAAGCTGGGGAGATCGACAAAAGATCCGCTCAACGAGTCGCCCGAAGTGGCACAACGAATGGACGTCGATTCGACTAACCGTGAGCAAAATTCAACAGACGGGAAAGCCGCATGATCGGTGAGCCTTCGCAAACACAGTACGATTGGCGATTTCGCATTCTGGATTTCCCCGTTCGAGTTCACCCGTTTTTCTGGCTGGTCACCGCATTTCTGGGAATGCGAGGCAATACACCGCGGGGAACGATGATTTGGATCGCGGTCGTCTTTGTTTCGGTGCTCATTCACGAGTTGGGACACGCGGTGCTTATCCGTTACTTCGGAGCAGCAGCCAGGATCGTGCTGTATAGCTTCGGCGGACTGGCAATCACGGAGAACGGCTACGGATACGGTGGTCGAGAACGCACACCGCAACAACAGATTGTGATCAGTTTGGCCGGTCCTTTTGCCGGCTTCTTGCTGGCTGGTGTGGTTATCGTGTGCCTATTCGCAACCCAACGTTTCGTCGACTTCCCATTGCTCGGTCAGACCGTACGATTCGGCTCCGGAGCGAACGCCATCGTCGCTGACGCGAATCGTGAAATCGCTCCAATGTCGCGTTTGGTCTTCGACTTGCTTTGGGTCAACATCTACTGGGGAATCCTGAATCTCTTACCTATCTACCCACTTGATGGTGGTCAGGTCGCACGACAGCTATTTTTAATGAACTCAAACGACGGAATAAAAATGTCGTTGCAATTGTCCATGTTCACGGCTGGCGGCATTGCCGTTTGGGGACTTCTTAGCGGCGAGACATACCTGGCTTTCATGTTCGGCTTTTTGGCTTACTCGGGTTACCAACAACTGTACGGCAACCCTTATCGAGGACGTTCTTGGTAGTGCGCTTCGCGTGCCGAAAGAACAAGTCAAAGTGAGTATTTCAGTTCGAATTGACGCCCTAAACGTTTTTTCGGTGACGACACAATTGAGTGCGCACGCGATTCAAACGTCGCCGATTTGTTGCGTCGTTTGTGCACGCGCAACTTGAATGAAAACGTCAATTAAATGGCGATTCGTTTCATCAATTCCATGTGCCAAGTGCGCGCGAATCGTTGCACGAATGTTGTTCGTTTGGTTTCTTCGAGAGCACTCAATCGAAGAAATATTTGAAGAAAGTTTCGAGATGGGGTTGACTCGCGCGAAACGATTTTAAACATTTACGCGTGTGTGCCGTTTTGTTAACGGTGCATAAACGTTTAAAGCACAAGTTGTGATCCCCAGTTGAAGTTGCACGGTGCGTCTTTGACTAGGAGCTCTCACGAAGAGTAACAACTACATGGATTGGTGAGTGCTGCGACTCGATGCAATCAAGACGGTTGCAGAGGGAAGGAACTCGCCGAACTCTTACGGAGGACGTGTTGTGGCCAAGAAAAAGAAAGCCGCTAAGAAAAAGAAGGTCGCCAAGAAAAAGGTAGCGAAGAAGAAAGTCGCTAAGAAGAAGGCGAAGAAGAAGGTTGCCAAGAAGAAAAAGGTAGCCAAGAAAAAGAAGAAGGTTGCTAAGAAGAAGAAGGTAGCCAAGAAAAAGAAGAAGGTTGCTAAGAAGAAGAAAGTAGCCAAGAAAAAGAAGAAGGTTGCTAAGAAGAAGAAAGTCGCTAAGAAAAAGAAGAAAGCAACCAAGCGACGCAGGTAAGCCACTGGCTCACCGACCTCCGGAAAGTAACGAGAAAGGATCGACCATTTGGTCGGTCCTATTTTTTTGCACGGACGACATCTGATGTCGAATCCCCGGCCCGCCACGTTGATGAACATGACAGAGATAGACAACTTCGGCGGCAACATTCAGTTTGTCGCAGCGGCCGTTGGTAAGCCACGAACTGAAGACGAGCTTCTAAACCTAATGCAGCGTCACAACGACAAAGCTGTGCGCGTCGTTGGCAGCCTGCATTCCTGGAGTCCGATCGTCGACGGCGCCAATGCGTTAGTGCTCGAGCTTAGCCATCTCACATCGGTCGAGCTTCGCAGAGACGAAAGCGAGGTCGTCGCGCAAGTCGGGGCCGGCTGCACGGTAAAACAGCTGCTTCAAGAGTTGAAACAACATGGCGTAACGCTGCCAACTGTCGGTCTCATTGATGAACAAACCGTCGCTGGCGCCCTTTCCACGGGAACACATGGTTCGGGGCGGCACAGCATTTCGCACTATGTTCGAGCTGTGCGAATTGCGTGCTACGACCAAAGTGGTAACGCACACATCAAAACCGTAACAGCGAGCGACATGACGCAGTTACGAGCGGCACGTTGCAGCCTAGGCTGTATAGGTGTGATCGTGTCGGTCGATTTCGACTGCCGACCAACCTATCGCGTTGAAGAATGCATGCGACGTCATGAGACGCTTGAAGGTGTACTTACCCAAGAGTCCAGCTTCCCGTTGCAGCAATTTTTTCTGATTCCGTGGGCATGGTGTTACTACGCCCAACATCGTCGCGAAACAGAACAGGTTACTAGCCGGTTTGCGTGGCTATTTCACTTGTACTGGTTCTGGATGGTGGACGTCTTCATGCATTTAGGCATCCTCGGAATCGTGCGTTGGCTGAAATCCAGTCGACTTGCGAAGTTTTACTTCCGCCACGTCGCGCCCAGCCTCACGATCACGAACTGGCGAGTGATTGATGACTCTCACAAAATGTTGGTCATGGAGCACGAGTTGTTTCGCCACATCGAAATTGAAGTGTTCGTCACCGATCAGCAATTGTCCTCGATGATGCAGTTCGTCGAATCAGTATTGAAGGTATGTGGGGGAGAACTGGATGCGGCGGCGATTGAAGCACTGAGTCCCCCACAAAGCACTCAACTAGAAGAGCTTCAGGGAAGCTACACCCATGCCTATCCGATTTGCGTCCGGCGTGTTCTGCCTGACGACACACTGATCTCGATGGCAAGTGGCGACGACGTGGTGTATGCAATCAGCCTCATCAGTTATGTACATCCCGCCGATCGGACAAGTTTTCTGCAGTTCGCCAGTTTCATCGCGGAAACCACGGCAGAACGATTTCAAGCACGACCACACTGGGGCAAAGTGAACCCGCTGACACCGGCGACACTCCACACCCTGTACCCCAATTGGTCCGCGTTCGCAGAAGTCTGCAATGAATTCGATCCAAACGGTCGCTTTCGCAACCGCTGGCATCAAGACATGCTTGAGCCCAAGTGCAAAGCCGAACACTGATCTCAAACTAAGGTTTTTGCTCGTCTGCGGTCGCGAGAGCCTTCTTGGAATCGTGGCCGGACGTTGAGACGGAAGCGGGCCGACTGATCTCTGTCGGTCTTGGCGCGACCAAAGCCGAACTCGGCTCACATCCCAGCGGAGTTCACGTTCGACCGGACTGCGGACTGAGTAACGTCTGCGTCAGCATGGCACCAAAGATCAGTGAAATCATCACGACAGCGTCGGTCTTCTTCGGCTTGCGTTCTTGGCTGCCGGCTACACTTTGGCTGTCGGTTGATTCTTGGCTCATAACAGTGAAAAAGACGGCGGAGTCATTCGCCACTTACAGGTAATCTGCCCGCTAGTTCGATTGATGTTCGATATCACACGTACATGTTTAGCTGTTAAGTCAACAACTCTTGCCGCCGAATTCCACGCTGGCTGCCTAGACGGCCAGACTGCGATTAATCGCGGCGACCAGCGCCATAATCGAAGCCTTTGTAATCGATTTACTCTTCCCGACACCAAACAGCTCATCGCCGTTGGGCTTCTTGGCCAGAATGTAGGCTGCCGCAGAGCTGTCTGAGCCAGACTCCATCGCGTGCTCGGAGTAATCCTTGATGTCGTACGCCAATCCAAACGTTTCGGTCAGGACGTGTACACACGCGTCCAGAGGACCGTTGCCGTTTGCCTCGACCGTGTGCGTTTCTCCGTCGTAGGTGAAGACAAACCGATACCGTTCTAAGTCCGGCTCGTTACACTCAATCGGCTTGTGCGAATCATAGATCAGTTTTGCAGGCGGGTTCACGTACGTGTCCGTGAACCGAGCCGCAATCTCCTGAGACGGAATTTCTTCGCCAGTTTCGTCGGTCACCTTTTGAATGACCTGACTGAAGGCAACCTGCAACCGGCGCGGCAATCGAAAACCCAATTCGTTTTCGACCAAGAACGCTACGCCGCCTTTGCCCGATTGTGAGTTTACCCGAATAACGGGATCGTACTGTCTACCGATGTCGGCTGGGTCAATCGTGAGATAAGGGACTTCGAATCGTTCCTGCCCCGACTCCTTCATCGCCTCGAAGCCCTTTTTGATGGCGTCCTGGTGGGACCCAGAAAACGCTGTGAAGACTAGATCTCCTGCGTAGGGCATACGCTCAGGCACCTTCAGCTCTGTGCATAACTCAGAGACACGGCGGATCTCTTTGATGTTGGAAAAATCCAGCGTCGAGTCCACGCCCTGCGTAGTCATGTTGAGGGCCATCGTTACGATGTCCAGGTTTCCAGTTCGCTCACCGTTTCCAAACAAGGTGCCTTCGACGCGTTCTGCACCTGCCATCAAGGCAAGTTCCGAGGCTGCGATACCGGTCCCACGATCATTGTGCGTGTGCAACGAGATGATCGCTTGCTCTCGATGCTTGAACAAACGACAGAACAACTCGATCTGATCGGCGTAAACGTTTGGGGTCGCCAATTCGACGGTCGATGGCAGATTGATGATCGTCTTGTTGTCAGACGTCGGTTGCCAGACTTCGCAGACAGCGTCACAGATCTCGGCCGCATAGTCGATTTCCGTCCCCGTATAACTTTCCGGAGAATACTGGTAGCGAATGTTGCCGTCCTTCACGTTGGCGGCAAGTTCATGGATCAGCTTGGCACCTTCGACGGCTATCCGTGTGATCTCCGCCTTGTCAGCCCGGAAGACAACGCGGCGTTGCAGTGTCGATGTGGAATTGTAAAGGTGCACGATCGAGTTCTTCGCACCTCGAATCGCATCGAACGTCCGTTCAATCAAATGCGACCGCGCCTGAGTCAGCACTTGAATCGTAACGTCGTCAGGAATCAACGCGTTGTCGATCAATTCTCGAACGAAAGCGTAGTCCGTTTCCGACGCAGCGGGAAAGCCGACTTCAATTTCCTTGAAACCGATCTTCAGCAGCGTCTTGAACATCTCCATTTTCTTGGCCGGCCCCATCGGATTGATGAGTGCTTGATTGCCGTCACGGAGATCGACCGAACACCAAATCGGTGCGGAATCGATGGTCTTATCCGGCCAGGTGCGGTCGGGCAACGAGATTGGTGGAAACGGTTGGTATTTCGACATGACTGAATTCTCTGTGTTTCTACGTTGAGAGAACCATTCAACGCGTCAGGCTGTTTTGCTCTAAGTACTATCGGCCCGCCGCCGGCAGAGTACCGGAATTGGCAGGGCATAAACGAAAAAACCCCGAAGCCAGAGGCTTCGGGGTGAGTATTCTATCCGTACAAACTACCCTCGAAGCCTAATCGCTTAGGCCTAGCAGAAGTTCGAGAGCTAGCAGGTAACGTATCATGGGTTCTCCGTCGTCGGTCACAGCAAGGAGTCTAGCCCGCTCCAATGGTTCGGTCAATTCTTGCATTTCGTGATCCTCGTTGACGCCGTCACACGCGAGGCTCAGTCTCGGCGGCCTCAGCAGCAGGTCATCGTCGAACGGATTTCAATTTGGTACGCTACAGGATCGTAACGGCCAGTTCAAAAATCAGCATTTCAACGATCAGCACCGTGACAACCACAGCCTCCAATCTCGACACGATTTCCGCGATCGATGGCCTTCGCGAAATTGGCCGCGAGTTCCATGCCCGCGGCTGGTCCGTCGGAACCAGCAGTAACTACAGCGTCGTGCTTTCTCGCGAGCCACTTGAATTACTCGTAACGGCCAGCGGCAAGGACAAGGGCAAACTGGAAACGACCGATTTCGTTCGCGTGGATGAACGCGGTGTGCCCACGTTTCCGGCCCAGCCAAAATCGTCAGCTGAAACGTTGCTCCATACCGTTCTGGCAACGCAGCCGGACGTCGGGGCCATCCTGCACACGCACTCCGTATGGGGAACCTTGCTGTCCCAACTGCATTTCGAGAATCGTGGTTTTGAGATCCGAGACTTCGAAATGCTCAAAGGGCTGGAAGGCGTCAAGACCCACGAACATTCCGAATGGGTCGAGATCTTCGACAACACACAAGACATACCTAGCTTGGCAAAGGAAGTTGCCCAGCAATTGGCCGACCCGAATCGTCGTTGGGAACATGGATTTCTGATTCGCCAGCACGGCCTCTACACATGGGGACGGGATCTCTTTGAGGCCCGTCGCCACATCGAGATCTTTGAGTTTCTATTCGAGTGCTTAGTTCGAACGAGATCTCTCTAAACACAGCAATACACTTTTGTCACAAGCCATCTAACTAACAGGAGTACCCATGGCACGTATCACCATTCAAGATGAAGATCGCCGTATCGAGGATCCGAACGAGATCCGTGAATTCCTGGAACCATTTGGAATCTGGTACGAAAAGTGGGATGTCGAAGGACGCGTCGGACAGGACGCGACCAACGAAGAGATCTTGGAAGCCTATGCACCTGAAATCGAACGGCTGAAGGAAAAGGGCGGCTACGTTACCGCAGACGTCATCAACGTCACGCCAGAAGTCGAAGGTCTGGACGCGATGCTTAACAAATTCAACAAAGAGCATACGCACAGCGAAGACGAAGTTCGGTTCACAGTCAAAGGTGGAGGTGTCTTCCACATTCATCCAGAAAATGGCCCCGTCTTTGCCGTCCAAGTCGAGAGCGGCGACCTGATCAACGTGCCAGAAGGTACGAAGCACTGGTTCGACTTGTGCAGCGACCGAACCATCCGATGCATCCGTTTGTTCCTCGATTCATCCGGTTGGTCGCCTCACTACACGGACAGCAACATTGCGGAAGACTATTCGCCGGTTTGCTGGGGACCTAACTACCTTCCACACGAAGGACAGGGCGACTCTGTCGTCAAAATCTAAGTGGGTCAGTCAACCACTTAGCCGCACTCACATCAACTGATGCGTCCTACATAGCCCATGAGCCGGAGCATGCTGCTGAAAGCGGTACGCTCCGGCTTTTCTTTTGAACTGACGCAAATCGTGATCAGTAAGCGCACCTTCGGTGCTCAGCCAAGCACGGACGCTGGAGCACAAAATCGAATCTCGGCGATCGTTCAAATTCCTTGATTGTTCCCAACTGCGGACGAGCCGCGATGGAAATCGCACGCTTCCGCAACCTGGAAAATGTCTGGACATCCCACCAAAAACCTGTAGCCTACGGCTGGCCCGATCCCTCCAAACTTTCTCTCAGTTATCAAGGGCCGACTCGGCGTGTGGACGCTAATGCCGTCCATCGATTCATTTTCTACGGCGAAGGGGATTTACTTTGAGCAAGCGATTTCTTTTTACCCTCCTTTTGGTCTCGTTTTGTAGCGGACTCACGCAAGCGCAGCAGTTCGACTACTATCCTTGGCCCGATCCTGAGGAGTCAGTTGTCGTCACCACGCAAGAGAGTGACTTGTGGCCAATTTCAAACCTGATTCAAGGTCCTGGTGTGGGCTTTGACGAAACAGCTCCAAATGATCAACCCGGGGGCGGAAGCGACACGCGATGGGTGACGGCAGACGATGCTGGTTTCCCCGCTGATTACATCGAAGATGTTGGGGAACCTGTCATTCAATTCGACCTCGGCGAAGACCGTCTTCTCAAGGAGATCAGCGTCTGGGGCTATTCGGGAACGAACTCCAACGGAACCAGTCAATTCAGCCTCCGATTTGCGACGGATGCAGAAGGTCCCGATGGGCTTTTCGGCGACATCGATTACGGCGAATCGATCTCTTACAACCCAACCTTTGAACTGTTCAGTGATCCGGCGCCACAACAGTACAAACTGTTTTCGGAACACGTGACGGCTCGATACGTTGAATTCACCAACCTAGACAACTTCTTCATTGCTCCTGGCGATGGGAGTGCACCAACAGAAGAGTTCGAAGATCGCCTTCTGCCAGTTCTGCCTGGCGGTGACCGCGTTGGACTGGGTGAGGTTGCATTTATGGATCTTCCCGCCAGCTTCCAACCTGGTGACAAGCTTCCGCGAGATATCAACGGCAACGATTTCGGTATCTACGAAGTTGGTGGGACGCAAAGTGGGCAAGAGTTTGGTCCTGGTGGGGACTTCGAACCTGGCCTGCTGCAAGAGTGGTACGATTCCGGTAACCCAGGCAACAAAGAGGCGCTCGACGGACTCTTTGCTGCAAACGTACCGGTTGTCGACCCATTCCGTGCCGAATCAGAGATCTCGTGGTGGTCCGGAAGCGAAGCGGTTTCGGATGTCCCCACCTACCCAACAGAGGTCGAAGGACTTATCTCGGGTAACAACTACTCAGTACGTCTCACGGGTGAGATCCTTATCGAAGAATCGGGCACGATCCGATTCCTCGATGGTGTGGACGACTACACCTACCTCGCGATCGATACTGACCGCAGTGGCATCGCAGGCGACTCCGAAGACGAAGTCTTGATTAACGACAACGTCTGGACGAATGCTCTGAGTACAGGCAACGGCGGTGCGGAAATTGTCGAAGTTGACTTTGACGACATCGATGCCGACGGCGAATGGCTGGCAATGGAATTCAACATGTCCGAAGGTGGCGGCGGCGACCATGGCATGTTGTTCTGGGACGCGATGGACGAAGACGGCTTCTTCCCGAACGATCAGGGTGAAGGCGTCTTGGACATCGACGCATTCGTCTTTCTCATCCCTGATACGCACTTGCGTTCTCAAGAGCGTGAGCTCATTAAGGCCGACGCTGCCGGTTCGCTGGCGGATGAGATTGGCCAACCAGAAGCCCTGGAGCTTCAGTTGCAAGTCAGTCCTGAAGGTAGCGACCAAATCGCATTGCAGGATTTGTCTGCAGGCGATGGAACTGCCACGCTTGATGTTTCCGGTGCTACAGTACGCATTGTGCCAAACGGCGACATCCAAGTCGGCGACGAATTCCAGATCATCGACGCGGACGTCGTGACGGGCCTGGAAGAATTTACGTTGCTGTTCGAGGGTGACGCGTCACTATGGGATACGTCGCTGTTGTCGGAAGGCAAGATCGTCTTCGGCGAAGCAACGTCTTCGTGTGATCCCAACACTGGCGGCGACCTGGATGGCAACGGCGCCGTTGAGTTCGCGGACTTTTTGATCCTTTCCGCAAACTTTGGAACCGACGTCGCGGACCACACCCAAGGCGATATTGATTGCAGTGGAGATGTGGCGTTCGCTGACTTCTTGGTCTTATCTTCGAACTTCGGAACAACGACCGCTGCTTCGTCAGTACCTGAGCCATCGGGAATCATGCTGATTGCGTTGGGGCTGCTTGCTTGCCAACAGATTCGACGTCGTCGGTCTTAGGACGGGACATCGATTACCAACGGACAAAGTTCCTTGGTGATCCAAAATCTTGAATTGCAAAAGGAGCCTCGTGATTGACGCGAGGCTCCTTTTTTTGATCAACTCATGCATTCCAGTTCTGCATTGTTTCCACTTCCACAGGCGGGCAGCAAACATGAGTCGTCTCAAGACAACCATCTTCTTGTCTGGTTTCATTGCCACGCTGCTGTTGGCGTCGGTCGCCGTTGGCAAAGAGTCCGTGAGTGGAAAGCTGACCGTGCAGGTCCTGGACGCTAACTCGGGATGTCCAATTGGGGCTCGCCTCTATTTGCGGTCCGACACCGGCACTTGGCACTACTTCACAGCAAGTACAGACAATGGTTCAGCCGTCGCATACAAGAAGCAGAACTGGATCAACAAGAACTCCGTGGAGTATCACACTACGGCGACTGCACACCCGGTGGAAACGACGGTGCCTGTAGGTGAGTACCAGTTGACGATCGAAAGCGGAAAGTCCTACCTACCGCGGCAGTTCAAAGTTTCAGTGATCGCGGGCAATGCAAAGAGTGTGGTGGCTAAGCTGACCCGATGGAACGATCCGGCTAGCCGAGGCTGGTATTCGGGCGACACCCATCTGCATCGTGAGATCGACGAACTGAGAAATATCGTCCAGGCCGAAGATCTGAATGTCGCACTTCCGCTTACGAACTGGGTAACAATCTCAGGTAAGGCTCCCTCGGCCGGCGACAAGAACATCAGTGACGTTCCAACTGGATTGATTCGCGTCGATGATCAGCACGTGATTTGGCCTCGGAATACCGAGTACGAGATCTTCAGCGTCGGTCAGACGCGACATACGTTGGGCGCGTTATTTGTCTTGGGCCACCGCGAAGGCTTGGAGCTAGGTGTTCCCAACTGGAAGCCCGTGATCGAGTCAGTTCGCAGCTCGGATCCCGACGCGCTGTTCGATATGGACAAGTTAGATTGGCCGTTTGCAATGCTGCTGCCGACAATCGCACCGCACGCACTGTACGAGTTGGCTAACAACCACGTTTGGCGAACCGAGTTTGCCTTCCGCAAATGGAACACACCTGCTCCCGCATTCATGCAGCCTCCCTATGGCACGTCGCAGGGTGGTCATCGCGAATGGCTGGACTACACGATGGGAATGTATTACACACTCTTGAACGCCGGTTTTCGGCTGCCTCCGTCTGCGGGAACGGCTAACGGAGTCCACCCTGTGCCAGCCGGATTCGGCCGTGTCTACGTCCATCTGCCCGACGGTTTCACATTTTCAAAATGGATGAAGGCTTTGAAACGTGGCCGCTCGTTTGTGACTACCGGTCCCATGCTGTATGCCACGGCGAATCATCACGACCCAGGAAAGGTGTTCACCGCAGACTCTCCGATGAGCCTTCGGTTAGACATCGAAGTCCAATCAGAAAAGCCGCTGAGTTACGGTGAAGTCCTCTTAAATGGCAAGCCGGTCATACTACTAAGACCGAAGAATCAAAAGACGACTACGGCAACCTACAAGTCAACGATCGTCGAAAACGTTTCCGTTGATCGTTCCGGATGGGTGGCAATTCGATTTTGGGAGCCACGTCCAGATGGACAGTCGCGATTCGTCCACACGGCACCGTGGTACATAGAGATCGCAGGCCAACCGGTGCGGCCCTCATCGGAAGAAAAGCGATACCTTATCGATCGCATAAAGTCAGAGATGGAGCGCAGCAAGCAGATCGTCGATGCTTCCGCGATGCAGGAGTACGAGCGGGCGTTGGCCCACTATCAGGCATTACCGGTTGCCGATTCAGGTGAACAGTTACCCGCAAATGCACGTCCCCTGAACGACGAGTCACGCGACACGTGGCTCGACAACATGATCAACGATCACCAATACTCAGCGTATGAGGTTCGCGCCGCGACAGGATTGTCGGTTCACGAAGCATCCGAAGAAATTCAAAAGCGACAGGCCCAGGCACAAAAAAGCCATCAACCTGGGCAAGGACTGCGCGTGCTTCCGTATCCAGGTGGGCGACATCCTCGGCGCGGATTCCTTGAAGGTGCGATTGATCCGCAGCGGGAAACAAAAATCAGCATTTTCCCACCGTGGCCAAACGGAGGCTACGTGGTGGTCGATCTCCCGGAGGCGATATTCTCGAACCTTGGTCTGACGTATCTGGCTCACACGCACATCCCAACAATCTGGAATGAACAGCTTCCAAAGCTGGAATGGCAAAGGCTTGGTAACGGTTACCAGCTGGAACGCACCCTTCCCAATGGCATTCGCGTGGTCAGTGAAGTTATCCCGTCGCGTGAAGGAGCCAACATGAAATTGCGTTTAACCAATGGCACCGACAAGCGACTCACCGGTATGCGCGTTCAGGTTTGCACAATGTTGAAAGGTTTGACTGGTTTCAAC
>CAYQMZ010000053.1:0-888 GCA_964418725.1 uncultured Pirellulaceae bacterium | reverse complement strand
AACGAAGGTCATCAACGGTCCGTTCGTGGCATTGAAATCGATCAATTCGGCCGAGCAACGGTGGTTGATTACGGCATTCCAACCCAGCCACCGAGTTTGGACAAATCCACCGGTGCCCTGCGTCCACTCGGATCCAATTTTTCCTGATTGCGATCCAGGGGAAACCGTGGAAATCCGGGGCGGCCTATGGTTTTACGTTGGTGATGACGTCAAAGCGCAGATTGCCAAGCTACAATCGCAACTCTCGGCCAATCCGTGATTCCCTAAAACGAAAGCCTGATGATGAACTTCGTCGACAGCGAAAATCGCCTACGTAGCGTAGCGATTTCCTTGCTAACGCTTCTGCTATTCGTTGCGATGCCCACGGACTTACGGGCAAAGCAGCCAAACGTGTTGATCATCGGTGACTCGATTTCCATCGGCTACACACCGATTGTTCAAGGCATCTTGGCCGACGAAGCAAACGTTGAACGCCCTCTAAACCCAAACGGTGGTTTTCTGAATTGCGAGGGCACTACGCGAGGCGTCGATATGATTGACCAATGGCTGGCGGCAAACGACTGGGACGTCATTCACTTTAATTTCGGCTTACATGATTTGAAGCACGTGCATCCGGAAACGGGGCGAAATAGCAACGACCCGAGCCATCCTCAACAGGCAAATCTAAAGACATACGAGTCCAACCTGGATTCCATCACTGGCAAGCTGAAGGCAACCGGTGCCGATTTGATTTTCGCCACGACGACGCCGTATCCGGACAAGCCTTCCGGGCCGTTGCGTCGGGCAGATCAGGTCGATCGGTACAACGCTGCTGCCCTGCGCGTCATGGCGAAATACAACGTCCGTGTAAACGATCTGCACGGCATGGCGAAAGCCAACATGGATTGG
>CAYQMZ010000052.1:16847-18393 GCA_964418725.1 uncultured Pirellulaceae bacterium | reverse complement strand
CGATCGAGGTAATTGACGCCCCTTGCGTCTGCTTTCCAGTTATATGAAGTTGCAGACTCTCCGCTGAACCAAAACTCTCGAATCAACAACAACCATGACCACCCGAAACTTGTTGCTAATCGTTGTTCTTGCCATTCAATCGAACCTCCTGCTGGCCGATTGGCCACAATGGCGAGGACCGACCGGCCAGGGAGTTGCAACTGATGCCCGGATCCCTGCCGAGTGGAACGAATCGCAGAACATCGCATGGCGAACGGAAGTCCCGGGCCGAGGATGGTCCTCTCCCGTAATCGTTGGCAATCAAGTTTGGGTAACGACCGCGCACGAGACGGAAGCGTCGGAAGAAGAAGCCGCAGCGAGACTAAAAGAGAATACGGGCAGCCAACCGCTCACAGTGCTGTCTAAGGTGCGCATTGACGCCGTATGCATCGACAAGCAGTCAGGCAAGATACTTCATCAGATACCTGCACTGCACAAATCAGAGCCGCAGTGGTCACACGCAACGAACAGCTACGCCTCACCAACCCCGGTGATCGATGGTGGCCGTCTCTACATTCAAAACGGATCCTACGGAACCGCGTGCATCGATCTTAATAGCCACGAGATACTTTGGACGAACCAAGAACTCTGGGTGAAGCACGAGAACGGTCCCGGCGGATCACCTACTATCTGGAACGATCTCATTATCTTCCACATGGACGGTAGCGACGAGCAGTTCATTGCGGCCATCGACAAGCAAACCGGGAAAGTCGCTTGGAAGACTGCTCGCAGTGGAGAAATGAATAGCAACCCTCAGTTGAAAAAAGCCTATGGCTCGCCCGTCGTAACGAAAATCCACGGTCAAGACGTTGTGATTTCGCCGGCAGCAAATTGGCTGTACGGCTACGATCCAGCGACGGGTAAAGAGTTGTGGAAATTGGCCTACGAGGGCCTTGGTTTCTCGATCGTACCGAAACCCGTCGTGGGTGACGGAATGATCTTCATCGGAACCAGCTACATGAAACCGCGGATGCTCGGAATTGATATTACCGGTGATGAACCAACGATCACATGGAGCCACAACCGCAACGTCCCAGCGATATCGTCGCCAATCCTGATTGGTGACGCACTCTACTTCGTCAGCGACAAAGGCGGAATTGTTACCTGCCTCGATGCAAAGACTGGCTCAGAGCGATGGCGAAACCGAATCGGCGGAAACCACAGCTCTTCGCCAACCAGCGCAGGCGGTCTACTGTTGTTTCACAGCCGCGAAGGAGAGACCGCGGTGATCCGGCCGGGCGACAAGTTCGAATTGTTGCATCGCAACAAGTTGGAAGGTGCACACTATGCCACAGCGGCAATCAGTGAAAATGCACTTTTCGCTCGCACCGACAAGGCACTTTATAAGATTGAACAGCCGTAGTGCGTAACCGCGAAGCAAGGTCTTGAACCGTTCGAGCGTCCTTGCAACCGCGTCGATACAGTTCGCGAAGGGGTGAACCTGCTGGCTTATGCGGCAGTGCTTTGAGGCCATCTTAGTGGGCACTGCTGGTCAAGCGAGCAGTGG
>CAYQMZ010000052.1:12072-16837 GCA_964418725.1 uncultured Pirellulaceae bacterium | reverse complement strand
TGTCAGATCTGGAGTACGAGAACTAAGCTTGGACTGACGTCTAATTGGTGCGTCGACGACTGCGAGTTTCTCCACGGAACTCGCGATAGTCGATCCTAATCGGCGGATACGACGTCATGCTTGATAGCTTTCCTTGCTCGTCCAGTTTCGCCACGAAGACTTTCGCATCGCTGGTCCACGCCTTAAAACGCCAGCGCCTTTCAAACAGGGCGAATGTTGACTCGTCGAGTATCGCATCGATTGCTTTTGCATCCGCAGTGCCGATGCTCTTTCTGATCAGATCGTACTTTTCGCGGAAGAACGAATCCCGGCCTCCCATTGAAACACTGACGAGCTTGCCGCTGGCATCAAAATACGTCGTTATCGTCGACCCGCTGTCGTGCACCCACTCCTTTTCCAACACCCCCTGGGTGTAAGTCTTGACCAGCTTCTCAAGACGCGGACTTCGCTCGAAAGATCCAACGTGTCCTTCCTCTCCCAGCAACTCTTCGATCTCGGGCTCGGACATGCCGAATCGAAGTTGCCGATATGCAGAATCGTCCAACTGCGGCGCACCGGCGGGCAAAAACTCCGCCAAATCGAACGTGTCGCCATCTCTTTTCGAATAGGCAGCCGAGATGTTCTTCGCGTTCAACGTCGTCGGGTCAATCATCTCCAAGAACTTGAACCACGACAGCGTATCTTCGATCGACGGAGGCAACATGGTCATATGGTCTCCACCGAAAAGTTGTTTCATCAGAACTGGCTTTCCAGTTTCCTTTGCTAGATGTGAAAACGAACCGACCCCAGAAAGAATTCGACGCCGTTCCAAATAGATCAACAGTGGAATTTGAATCTGCTTTGCGAATTCATGCGGATTCCTCAGGATGACTTCCTGCTTGTCTTTCGGATTGAATACCAACAGCTTTGAATCTTGCAACTGACCTTGGCCCACGAACCTTCCGGACTTGACTTCCTCGATCCAGTCTGCCGTGTCCAGCGATGTCGGACTAAAGGCGGCCGCGCTGCGAAATACAGAATCACTCTCTGCTGTCATAACACACAGCAGACCGCCGATACTGTGACCGGTGACGTGAATGCGATCGGAGTCGACGTAGGGCAACTTGGCCACGAATTCTCCTGCAGCAAGAGCGTCACTAACTTCGCCGTAAAAGAACTCGAAGTTACCCGGGTTGCCATTTTCGCCGCGTAGACTGGGGGTAATCGTGATGTAACCCGCTTCGCGATACGGTGCCAGAACTTCCCAATCACTGTCGCCCAAGGCAAAACCGCCGTGCAGAAAAACAACCGCAGGGTGCTTCTTCCCGTCGCCCGGGTCCGGGGATACCCAAGCCTTCAGCTTCATATCGCCTGATGGATACTCAACCAACTCAGCGCCTGCTGGAGCGACCAACTTCTCGTCACCCAATTGCGGCGCAAGAATCTTGCTCTTCAACCGTGTCGTGAACCCCTTCCGGGCTTCCGTCAGGTTCTTTCCAGCGGGATCAGGGGAGCTGTCAAACTCTTTCTGCTGACGAGGGGCGCGGTACTGTCGGCTTCGCTTGTAGTTGCGAGCCATGCGCGCGTAGTCTGCATGGAAGATGCTGGTGAACGGAAGGGCGAAAACCAGCAGCCCCAGCGTTAGCAGGATCCCGGGCAACACTTTGCTCGGCGGCTTCACGGCCTTCAGAGTGAGAGCTTCTTCTGGCGTCGCCTCAGCAGCTTTCTTCTCAAGCTTCTTTTTCGCGATAGCAATTCGTCGCAGCCAGAAACCGCCTAGCGTGAGCAACACGGCACCCAATATGTAGCAGGTCGCCTGCAAACAGAGAATCGTGAATGGCGGAAGCATACTCTTCAAACCTCTTAAAAAGTCTCGCCTGGGAACTGATGTCGGACAGCTTTCAATGAACGGTGGGCAGCCAAACTCGAAGCCGGCGTATTCTAACCGATATGCGGAACCGAATGCGGTGCGATGTGTGACTGCGGCGGGGTCATCCGAATGCGAGCTGCGAATTATCGCGACGGCGCAGTCGGAGCCGCGGGTACCAACATCGACATCGTAATCCCGTTGCTCGCTCGAAGTTGCGCTTCACGGAGTTGGCTGACTAGGGCAGAGGTTCGTCCCTGTTCGCCGCTATCCGCCATGTTGTAGCCGAGCTTTAGGATCTCATTAGCCTTCATCGTCTCGGGCGGCCGAGCGAGACTGAGTGCGCCGTCCGGACGTTCGAGACGGTGAAGCCAACCATCCTGCACTAATCGATCAACAATCAGGAGCACAGTGTTGGTCGGAAGTGAAGTGATCTCGGAAACTTCTTGGCTCGTTATCGTTCGGCCCGCGACAAAACGCTCCGAAATGACCTCGGCAACGGTAAGCACACTCGTTGGATTGGGAATCACCGATCGCGATCTAGGTGCATTCAGTTCCTCAAGCGATCGGCCGCCAAGCATTTGGATGGTCGCGGCAACCTCAAGCCCAAACAACACAGCCAACCACATAAGGTAGACCCAAAACATAAAGAGCGGCACAAGTCCGAGCGAACCGTACAGTTGATTGATGGCAAACACATTCCCTAAGTACGCGCCCAGCGTATTTTTGCCGAACCACAACAACATGGTGGCCACGAAGGCTCCTCCAAAGGCCGCTTTGATACTTACCTTGGAATTTGGAATCAACGTGTACACAGCAACAATAAACAGACACGGGATGCTGAAGCCCCAAACGTATCTTGCGACAAGCAGTACGCCGTGCCACGCTTCGACGGTGTCGATCCAGTTCGTAAACAATTGATTAACGTAGGACGTGAGACCAATCACGATGGGGCTTGTCGTTAGGATGAACCAGTACAGTGGAAAGCGGCGCGACCAAGGCCGACCGTCTGGCGCTCGATAGATGATGTTGAAGCTGTTCTCGATGGTAACCATCAAGCCAATCGCCGCGTAGATGATGACAGCAAGGCCGACCAGCCCAGCCGCCGACATATCGGTATTGATGAGCTGAGCTGTTAGGTTCTCGAGCCATTCAGCCAGCGTCACTGATGACGTGTCTGCTGCAGCTCCGGCTTCTGTCGCCATGCCAACCTGCAACTGGTCCAAACCGGCCGCGACGAGAATCTCGTGCAGAGTGCCAATGATCGCTTCGGGACCATTGATGGTTTTGATCAGAATCGTCGTGACGACAAGGATCGGAGCAAGACCAAAGAGAGTGCGAAACGCCAGTGCCGAAGCCATCTGCGGCGCACGATCGTGCTTCAGTTGCCTCGCCCCGTAGCGCCCCAGATCGTATGCGTACCTGGCCGCAAGCTGCCAGCGATTCAGCTCCTGAAACGGCTCGGTGATTGCTCGCTTCAATCCACCGATCAATACCTTGAGAGTCTTCGGCAACATTTCGTTTTCCGCATTCTGAAAGATTTCGATTCCGGATCATATACGGGGCGTGGAAATTGCCGTAGACGAGATGATGAACCAGTATGGCAATAAAAAAAGCGACCCGCTGCTTTTGCAACGGGTCGCTTTGGCTGAATCTGAATCGTCGGCACGACTTCGCGAGTCATTAGCGACGTCGGCGCATTGCTCCGATTGCAACCATTCCGATTGCTAGAATCCCCAGGCCGTTTGGCTCAGGAACGGACGCTGCTTCGGCACCTACCGACTGTCCAAAATTATTGGATAAGATCAAGAAGTCAGCGAACGCCACATCCCCAGAGCAATCGATGTCACCTTGCTCGTGACTGTCGACCATTTGGCCAAAGTTGTTGGACAAGATCAGGAAGTCAGCAAACGCGACCATTCCATCTCCGTCCAAGTCGCCCATGGTGTCCGGTGAACAAACAGGACCGGGATCAACCGGGGTCGTCGCGGCAGTCTGCGTTAGTTGGAATCCGTTTACGGCAACAAACTGAGTATGAACGGCGATTTCCGACAGTGGCGTAAACTGCAGCACGACGTCTTCGCCAGTCGCAGCAAAGTCAAAATCAATCGTGGACGGCAAGTCCTTCAAATCGATTGGCTGGAAGTCATCGTCGAATCCGATCGAAACATCCACGTCGGAAGGCGGATTGGATGGAGCTGGATTACTCTTCGTGATTCTGAATTCACGATCACCAACGGGCTCAAAAGTTTCGCCACCGTCGGTGCTAACGTCAAACCAGAATCGACCATGCATGAACTCCGTGTCATGGTGGAACGAAACCCAGTTGTACTCGCCAGCGGGAATTCCTGAAAAGGTAAACAGCATGCGAGTCGGGTCGCCGACCTCACCATCAAAGTCACCATTGCCTCCGTTGTTCGTACGCGTATCGGCGCCGATCCAGTCCGTAACGATGTCAATATTCCCCGTCATGTCTTCTTCAAGGGAAAGTATGTCTTCTTCAAACCACGTGAAGTCATGGCTGCTCACGATCGGAAAGCCGTCAGCGTCGACGCCTCCTTGTGTACCACGGTCGATTGCTTGCATGACTCGGTTGTCAGTCGTGTCGGGCCAAGACGGCGTGAAACTCACAGTAGTCCCGAACGCTTCGTACTCGGCTGTAACGAAGTCGTCAGCAACTTCATGCCCAGCACTGTATGGCTGGTAGTCGGGATGATTGTGAGGACCGTTGTCCTGCGTGAGCGAATTGAAATCTACCCAAAGGGCATTCTCTTGCGCTTGAATTGCGCTGCAGCAGATTGCCATCATCGTTGAGGCAATGACCAAAAGGAAAGGCTTTCTCATGAAGTCTCGTCTCCAAGGTGTTGAGGAAAGAATGTTCGGGGGAAGTGGCCATGAACGTGCTTGAACGCGCAGCGT
>CAYQMZ010000052.1:6835-12062 GCA_964418725.1 uncultured Pirellulaceae bacterium | reverse complement strand
GAATCAGACAGCGACGAATCATCGCCGGGGCAAAAACGCCCCATTTGGCCGCTAATCCTAACGCTGCTAGTGATTTGAAGCAACTTTTGTCAGCTTCCATCGATTGCGGCCGAGATCTTCGCTTGAACACGGAAGTGAGAACATTCACTTTGTAGTCAGCCTGGCAGAGTGAACTCTGTTCGGTCGAAAATTGCTCGCTTGCTTGATCCTAAAGGCGGTGCGTCGGTCTACGAAAAGGTGGCGGTGTACAAGGCCATGTTGGCTCGGGCGAAATTGGCGTACGACATCGAACGCCCCACGCAAGCGTCTTTGGCCGCTTCAACTCCGAATTCAAAGCAAGAAACGCACTATCACAAACATGAACACCTCAGTTTCCACGGCGGCGACCAAGCTACTGACGGAATCGGCGCGGACTTTGCTGCAATCGCTTCCGAGCTTGGAATCGGGATTACTTTGAGGAAGTTGATCGAGCAGCGGACAAGCGGTCGCGCCGTCGAATCCTCGCCAATCTTGACGAAATGTCAGCGGGTGTCGCGGAACGTTTAACGCAAGCGATCCGTACGGCGGTCCAAATGCTCGACTCTCTCGATGCGATTCAGTTCTTGAGCCTGCTTACCGGATCGTTGACCGAACTCGGTCAATCTATCGCCAAAACGAAGAAGGTGAACAAGTCGGTTGTATGCGCCGATGATCGAGCCAATCGCATTGTGACGGCGTTGAAGGTGGCGTTGTCGAAGCTGGACGCTGATTACCGAATGCCGTGTTTGATCCTGATTGCAGACGAACCGCTAGCAGACAAGCAGGCGTTATTGGCCGGTCAGATGGAAGGTCAGTAGCAAGTCGAAGATGACGTCGAAGAGTTCGCCGACGAGCTTCCGCCGGACCTTGGTAGCTTCCGTGTGGTGAGCTAGGAATTTATCCTATTCGGCGAGTCTCCATACTTTTTTCTTGGTCGGCTAACCCTGCCGAAACGTTACGTATACAGATGTCCACAGCTTTCGCGGTCTGTTTTGGTCCGGGTGCCGCAATCATTTTTGTATTGAACAAAGGTTGCTTTCCGATATCGTTGAAATTTCACCGCACGTGTGTGTGGTTTATAGAACATTTTTCAAGGATACATGATGAAACTTTGTTTATTGGTGGTGCTGCTTTGTTCCGTGGCGTCCACCGCCTTCGGGCAGTTCGCGTATGTGAACGCGCATGCTGACGAACGTAATGAGGGTAGTTTGACGGCCGCGCGAATGACGAAGACAGAAGCGATCCACCTTGGAACGTACAGTTCCAGGTAATGAACGCCGGGAATGTTGAGCTACGTCAACAACGATGCGAGGGCTAGTGAAGATCGGACGTGGGTACGGGCGAACGTACTTTCCAGTTCAAAAGTGAATGGAAACATTGTTGCACGTCAACGTCATATCAGCAGAGTTGAGGTTTCAGAGAATTTCCAAGCGACCCGCGAGGGAATAAGCGAAACTTACGGTAACAACGGGGTAGGAGTGGCTCCGACTGGCAACTTTGCGACTAGCAAGATGTATGTCCGGTTTCAGCCTAAGTGGAGAACCGACTACGAGCAAACTACTTTGGGCGCGGCTTCCGCGAGTTTCAAAAACAATGACGTAGATTTTGAATGGTTTCCAGACGACGAAGAATGGGAATACTTCGATCCTAATACGTGGCTCCCGCGAACGATACAGCAAGGCAGAGCTGCGAGGATCACGGTTCAGACGGGACCGCTTTCTGCGGACGGAACTTACTCGGCATTGACGGGGATGGTTTTGCAATCGTCCATCGACGATGAAATCAGTTGCGAATGCCAACATACTGCCCATGTGAGCATGTCTGTTTCTGCTCCGTAGCTGTTTGCGATTTCTGATCTTTAAGCGACAAGTCGCCTGCGATTCTGCGGGCGGCTCTTTTGGGAGGCATCATGCACGTGTTATTTCTTCTGTTGGTGTTGGTGATCACTGATTGGCATCCAGGCTTTCGCGCTTTGATGGTGCTGAGTCACAATCGGGATACCTTTGGTTTGGAACGTGAAGACACTGACGAGTTGACTCTCGTGCTAAAGGGAACGCGTGATTCGACTGGTTCCTCTATCGAGTTCAAGACGGCCATTGAGAATGTAGTGTCGTCATCCAAGTTAGATCGATTGCGATCACAAACTTTTCAGTTGACGATCGGGACTGGGCGACCGGATCTCGCCATCCGCGACTTTCAGTTACCTGTTCGTGACAAAGAGAAATTCGCCACAGACCTTCGTGAGTTGAAACGGGAACTGCACGAGTTGGATAACGACAGCCTGCTTCGTTACGGTGCGTATGCTGCACAGTTCGCTATTGAAGGTGCGAAGCGGATTGATTGCGGGGACTACGCCCCGTCGCTCATTGATGAGTCATGGTTTGCGATGCCGATGCAGGAAGTGGACTTTGTTCCAGTTTCCCTGTTGCGGTCGCTGGGCCTACAAAAAGAAATCAAGTTGCGAGTAAATCAACTCCCTCAAGTTCAGGCCGTCTACAAACGCCTGCTCAAAGCGCAGCTAATTGAAGAGGACTCCGAGTTCCCCGGTAGTCGTGTTCCAAAAGACTTGGCGGACTGCGAGAAATTGAACCAAGTAGTTTATGACACCGTTGTAGGAATCTTGGATGACCAGCAGCGGGCTCGCTTTGACGAAATCCTGCTTCAGCAGTACCTTGCGACGAATACTCACCTAGCGCTCTATCAACTTGAGCGGGTGGGTTACGAAGTAGACAGGAAAGAGAAGAAGTACGTCGAGCGGGCAACCGACCAGCAAATGTGTTTCGATACCATCGACACGTTACGGCTTTACCGACAAATCCCCGTTGTCGCGGAATTGCTGCGACGTCATACCGATGCGAAGGGGAGAGAAAGATCGACGGGATGCTTCAAAAGATTTATGTGCCGTACGGAGGATCTCGCATCTTTGAGGACATGCCTTTTTTAGAACAGGCGCGTGGGGATAGTGAGACAAAGAAATCTAACCGTCGCCGCGACAAATGAATCTTCGTGCTTGGTTAATATCAACGGGAGTTCACTTGGCCCTGGTTTGCCTGCTTTGGTTGATCAGGGTCGTTGTCCCGGTTGTTCCTGCGATAGAGATAGTCGCAATGCCAGTGGCTCACGAGGAACTGTACGAGCTACCCCTTGAACTCCGTCCTCCTCCACCGGCCATCGATCCAGCGGGTTCGGACCTGTTGCTGATACCGAGAATCGGGCTTGCTTCGTTTGACGCCGGTCATGGTGTGGGTATCGAACGAGTTGCTGATGATGATGAATCTGACAGCGGCTTGGATGGCGTGCTGTTTCTTATGCTGACTTCGTCAAATGCCGCCTTCGATGAATTGAACCAAGCAATCAAGCGGTTGCCCGAAGGCAGTTACTTTTGTGTAGTCGTGGATGGTTTTTCACACTCGTGGTGTTCGTCGAAGATTAGCTTCCAGCCGAACGCCTATCCGTCACCGAAACGTAGTGCTGAATATGTGGCCAAAGTGATTGCGACTGAAAAACCTTTGCGAGTTGTGGTTTGGTCGGAGCCATCTGACAAAAGAGTGGAGCGGATCAAAGACGTTGTCTGGGAGTACTTCGCCGAAATCGAGTTCACTAGAGGCCGTCGAAGATAGGTGGTTGGTGCGAGGCGAGTTGCCTGTTTTTGAGGGAGTGAGCAAAGTACTCGTAGTACTTGATTAAGTTTGCGTGGACTTTGGCAACTTCCATTTGCCCAGTGATTCGGCAGAACTGCAAACTTTCGCGGTGGAAGCTCGACATGGCGCGAGCTGTCGGCCTGCCCATCAGTTCAGTGAAGCCATTCGCAAGGTGCCATCGGGTGCTGATGCTGTTGGCGAGATAGTAGCCGCTCATAATGCTTTTGGCCGCGTAGCATGTGGCGGCGAGTAGGATCGCACCGATTCCCATCCGCTGAGCTTCTGGATGAACCATGATTGGCCGTATTAGAAGGTCGCGCCGACTGTTCAGGCTGACGATGATCATCCCGTGGAGCCCAGTGCCGTCTTCGCAAACGAACGAATAATTTGCCTAGCCGCAATGGCCCCTGGCAAACCGCGACAGGTTAGACTGCTGCGACCTGCACCCTCAATGCGGCAATTCCGCTGCAATCCGTCGATTTGTGCCCCGACCAGACCTTGGCCGTCGACACCGAATGTGTCCTGCCACACCAAGGCCAAGCTAAACTAGAGAGATGAATTTCCGCTCCACCTATCTTCTGTTGATCATTGCGATCGCTGGCTGCAGCCGAGACACCAATGTCGGCGTCGGCGACGCGGGTGACAAGTCCGCTGCAACCGAAGTGGCTGCGGTTCAAACTGTCGACAATGCCACCGATCGACCGATCCGAAAACCGCATGACGGTTTCATCGGATCCGACGCGTGTCTGGATTGCCACGAAGCCGAACACAAATCGTGGCATCAGTCGTACCACCGAACAATGACGCAAGTCGTCTCGACCGACAGCGTCCTGGGTGGATTCGATGGGCAGACCCGAGACTACTACGGATGGAAGTTTCGGCCAGAACAGCGTGGCGACGAATTTTGGATGGCCTTCAATTCGACGTCCGGCGACAAGGAATTCGAATACAAACTGGTGATGAGTACCGGCAGTCATCACATGCAGAAGTACTGGTACCACACCGGGGATTCGCGGAAGCTTGGGCTGGCACCCCTGATTTACTTACGTGAATCCCAACAGTGGGTCCCTGAGCATACGGCCTTCCTACGACCGACCGAGCCAGCGTTACCGGTTCGTGAGGGCACGTGGAACAAAGGCTGCCTGCAATGCCACGCAACGGGTGCTCAGCCTCGCATCAACGGCCCTGATGAAATGGATACGTTGGTCGCCGAGTTTGGCATCTCTTGCGAAGCCTGCCACGGCCCCGGCGAACAGCACGTGCAGCAGATGGTCGCCAACAACGAGTCAACGTTCTCCAAAGAACAGCTTGCAATTGTCAACCCGCGAGAACTTTCGCCCGCCAGGTCCGCACAGGTCTGCGGACAATGCCATGGTGCTTGGCTAACGCGAAAGGGCGCAAACGCTGACTATCACCAGACCGGCAACAAATTCCGCGCCGGCGATGACCTGCTCGCCGACCGTTTCTATCCGCATCGCAGTGAGGACGTCGAACTGCATGCGAGGATGAAAGCTGAAAACAGCTTTTGGTCAGATGGCGAGTCTCGCGTGGCAGGACGCGAGCTCAAC
>CAYQMZ010000052.1:2184-6825 GCA_964418725.1 uncultured Pirellulaceae bacterium | reverse complement strand
TGCTAGTCCCTGCTACTCGCCAGACCGCCCGGATTCCATGTCATGCATTTCTTGCCATGACATGCACAACGAATCAGGCGTCGACACCGAAGAATGGGTCGATGATCAACTCGGCCAGGCGACGGCAGGAAACGAAGCTTGCCTGCAATGCCACGAGAAATTCCGTAACGACTTGGCTGCCCATACTCACCACGATGCTACTTCGGCAGCCAGCCTTTGTTACAACTGCCACATGCCGCACACATCGTATGGGCTGATGAAGGCCGTCCGTTCGCACAAGATTACCAGCCCTTCCGCCACCGCATCGCTGGCGACAGGCCGGCCGAACGCGTGCAACCAGTGCCACCTTGACCAAACACTCGAATGGACCAGTGGCCATCTGACGGATTGGTACGGTCAGCCAAAGGTGGAGCTTCCCGCGGAGCATCGGCAAGTCGCCGCCTCGATCCTTTGGGCCGTAAAAGGAGACGCCGCGCAACGCGCGATCATGGCATGGTCCATGGGTTGGACAGAGGCACATAAGGCAACGGATCCACATTGGCTGGTCTTCTATCTGACCAACCTGATGTTCGACGACTATGACGCAACCCGCTATATCGCCCATCGTTCGCTGAAACGGATTCCGGGATTCGAGTCCTTAGAGTTCGACCACCTTCAGCCCGATCAAGAACGTGGCCGCGTGATGGACTGGGTGATGTCCACCTGGATGGGATCCGGAAAGAGTCGACCGACCGACGCTCGCTTGCTGTTCGCTCCTAATGGCGAAATTCGATTCGACATTTTCAGCAAACTGATGCAGCAGCAGGACAAGCGTCCCATCGTCATCACCGAGTAGCCACTCACGCGCGATGTCCTTCGCCAGCTCACGCAATCGTTCGTCGTCGCCACGCGAAAAAGCAAAACGCCAACCCTAAGAGCCCGACTGCCCCGGGTTCAGGTACGGCCGTCACGTTGAACGCGACCGCCGCCTGTCGACTAGACGAAGGAACCGTCAGCAACGCATTCGTCAGATTTCGTAAATCAAGCGTATCGACGACGCCATTCGCCAACGGCATTTCGATTTGCACATCGCCTGTCGTATTGGCGGGAATCGAGATGTTCAATTCGAACAGTTTGACCGCCGTCCCAGCGGGCATCGCCACACCTTTGTCGAAGGGAACATCATCGAAGACCACCAGATCGATACCGTTAGGAACTAGCAGATCAGTAAAGCCAAAGTTCCCCTCGTCCGGCAAAACGGAGTTTTCGGCCCCGACCAATTCGCCAACACTCCCCGGTGACAACGAAAACGGAATGTCAAAAGAAACAAGCGTCTGGTTGGCCGTTGAGTTGGTAGCAAATACACCGACAAGAATAGACTGCGGCGAAGGCGACTCAAAAACTTGCATTGACACGACGGATCCGGAATCGAGTTTGCCAAACTCCAATACAACGTCTGCCGAAACGGCCGACACGGCTAGCGTCCCCCACAGAACTAGCGCGAGCAGTCCAACAGAGAAATAGGGAGAAGCGACTTTAGCCGTGGGCGGCAAACGCCGTTTCCCAAGCAGTCGACCCGGTCGAAACTGGGTATGAATAAAGTTCATCGCTTTGCACACTTAATCTGAAGTTAGCGAACTCGGGAACGGCGTGACGAGTATCGCAACTGTCTCACTTTCGCCAGCGTTTCTTCAAACACATCGATTGGCGGTTCCGCAGCAGCCTGATCGCGATTGGACGATCCTGAAACAGAGAGACTGGCAAAGAAGACATCCGTCGTCCTTGCCGCCGAACGCGTCGCTGCTGGCTCACCTACTGGCAGCAACATGGATCGATTCAGCCGAGCTACCCCAATATCGCCGCCGTTGACCACTCCGGAACCATCGAGGTCTTGCTCTGGATCGTATCGAAGACTGAAGCCAGCAATCGCGTTTCGACGCACGCGAGCGGTTCCGATGTCGCCTCCGTTGACGACACCACTTTGGTCCGCGTCACCCGGAAGCACATTGAGGCGGAATTCGAAGTCGCCTCCTTCTTTTCCATCGCCTGACTCAACCAACTCCGTATCGATCCACTCGCCGTCCAGCTCGAAGCCTTCGGAATTGGTCACGCGATCAGACAAAGAGATCAGCAACTTGTCCGTCGCGAAGTGCTGGGCAAATCCCCAAATCGCAGTCTTGGATCCGGCCACATAGTCAAACCGTTCAATCAGGTCCGTGTACGAAGTTGAATTCACTCCAAAGACTCTGAGGTCTTCCACCGTTACGTCAACGTCGGAGTCAAACGTGATCGCAATCTGGTCGATATTCCCCCAAGGCAGTGTCGCCAACTGATCGTCTGAGCCCAGCGGAATCGCATAGCCGATGCCCAACTCTGGGTCTACGATATCTCGAAACAGTGGCGTCCAATCAGCACCACCGACGCGAACGGCAGTCACCACAGGTCCATCGGACGGATCACGTGTCGCCTCGACTTGGAAGGTATCTTCGGCATCTCCCCCGCCGTCATCCGAAACTGTCACGGTGACGTCGTAGGTTCCAGGCAGACTGTAGGTATGCGAAATCTGGGTGCTACGAGCACCTACGGCGACAGTAAAAGTTTCTTCGTCGGATCCGTCGCCCCAATCGACGACAACATCATGTTCGTCTTCCGTGCCGGGGTCCTCGAAAGTAATCGTACGATTGAATTCGTCATGAACACTGACGTGCCCCGTCACGCCAGCCTCGAAAGTTGGCGCCACGTTTCGTACGACAGCGGTCACCGTCTCCACAATAGTGCTGTCAGCGACACCTAGAAGCTCGACCCGAACGTTGTACTGCTGAAAAGTGCCGTTGTTCGCATAGAAGTGTTGAATCGAGAACGAGTCATCCCCAGCATCAAGCACCGTCAGCGTTGGCGATGGATTGTCGCCCCAGAAGACGCGCACCATGTTTGTATCGAACGGTTTGGTATCAAAGAACCGCCCCGTCAACGTGAGCAACTCGTTCTCGTTGATCTCCGCCGGAACATCCACTTCGTGTTGAATGATCTGTATGTCATCCGACGCGATCGCACTCACACCGCGAGCGCTGATTACCTGTACGCTAATTTCATAGCTCCCGAGGTCAGCATACGTGTGCGTACTGCTGAATTGGTCGCCGAGAATCGTGTTCGCTGGCTCCAGCGTTCCGTCGCCCCAATCGATAATCGCCTGCGTGATTGTGCGACGCTCTCCTTCAAGGCCGCCGGTAATCGTTATCGGATGCCCAGCCACACCAAAGTCAGGCACATTCAGAATCGCTTCGTCGGCATCCTCTTGCCGTAACAAAACCTGCGACAGCGCCGCTTCGGCGTCGGTCCAAGCGACCGTCGGCAGGTCTTCCGGACTCGACAATGACAGTCTACGAGGTGCGCCTCCCGTGGAACTGATTCCGGCTCCACTCGCGTCCCCGTCGACTTGCTCGAAGAACGTCGAACCAATACCGGACCCCATGACGTAAATGTCTGAATGCCCAACGGCGTCCTGTAGAAGATTGTCGTTAGCCCAGGCCAAAAAGAAGACGTAGTCACCGGCGCTAAGCTCCGGCTTAGATGCATAGCCCATGGTGCTGCTGACGCTTCCGTCGACGCTGGCTGCTTCCTCCCCGAAGAATTGCGGAGTCACTTTCACCCACGAACTGGTTGGTCCGACAATCGCGCCTTCTCCGTAGTAGGCCACGACCTGGTTATCTGAGTCCGTCAATCGCTCCATTGCCACGACCACGTCGATGCTCGATTCGTTCATCCCGAACGTCTCGTGCAGTCGCGCTGCCACAGTCGGCCGGCTGTAGTTGGCGTCGACGAAAGTATTGTCAAGCGACCAGTTGGGGCCCTGGCGCTTGGCCACTTCTACGCCGCTACCGAGAAGCGTTGCCTTCGACCAAACGGAGACGGCTTGATTCTCGACGGTCGTGAAATCGTGTTCGATCACTTCCGTGCCAGGACTGACATCTTCGGTGACGTTGAACGCAGCGTTCCACATCGGCGGGTTCGTACCGTCATCGACGTAATTGGCGGCGAACACTTGATCGATGCCTGCAATACTTTCGGCAATCCAAGACGCGGCGAAGCCATTCAGCGTTCCTGACAGTCTTACGTCGCGTGGATTTTTCTGACTTGGTGCACTGCCGAAATTACTTTTAGTCCAATCACCCGAGCCAACGATTTGAATTGTGCTTCCAACTTCCGTCGTTTCCGTCCAAGCGACCACCAATTCATCCTTGAAGTACCAGAGCGCAGGAACTCGCGAGTCACCGTCCGATTGGCTGACACCACCTCCCGATGCGCTTCCAGATATCTCCTGCCACTGGCCGGAATTCGATCCTACAGCAACATAGATCTCGTTGTTGCCGCTTTTATCGTCGACCCACGCGACGTATGTTTGCGAACCAACGCGAAGTACGGTTTGCTCGCGACCGCCGACCTGCGATATACCTCCGCCAGTGGCCGAGCCGCTCAGTTCTGGCCATGTGATTTGGTCCTTCGAATCGCCAGAGCCGAGCTGCGTGGACGTGACGGATACCGGGCGTGGAATCACCTGGTCCCCGCGATCCAAACTGCCTCCGATCAGAGTATCCAGCGGATCTTCGTAAATCGTGTCGTCGTCATCGCCAGCGTCGATCTGGTCCTCATCGGAACCGCCAT
>CAYQMZ010000052.1:0-2141 GCA_964418725.1 uncultured Pirellulaceae bacterium | reverse complement strand
ACGGATGATATCTCCGGTCGGTGGAGAGGACTTGAATTGACTTTCGCCACTACCGGAGCCCACGATCAAGTCGTCGCCGTCCGCGCCTTCAAGCAGCGATCCCACACCATACTCGGCGTACAGCTTGTCATCGTCGGGACCACCATGCAGACGACTTGCGAACAGTCCGCCAAAGAGTTGGTCGTCGCCTTCGTTGCCGAAGAGCACATCGGTGCCTAACTCGGCCTCGAGAATATCGTCACCTTCACCACCGCGAACGACATTCAGGCCTTGATCACCGTATGCCCGGTCTGCGTCGTCGCCACCGTCAATCCAATCGTCACCTAAACCACCACGCAAAATGTCCAAGCCTGGCCCGCCGAACAGCGTATCGTCACCCGCGAATCCCAGCACTAGGTCGTTGTCGAGTCCCCCGCGAAGTACGTCATCGTCTTCCTCGCCATTGACCAAGTCGTTGCCTTCACCGCCGTCGGCCATATCGTCGCCGGGACCGCCGTACAGCTTGTCGTTGCCACTATCCCCCGCAAGTTCGTCGTCATCCTCTTCACCAAAGATCTCGTCGTCGCCGGATCCACCACGAAGGTTGTCCTTACCTAAGCTTCCGAAAATCAAATCGTCGTTGGATCCGCCATCGATTTTGTCATCCCCCTTGCCCCCATAGATGACGTCATCACCAGGCCCACCGAACAACCAATCCATTTCTTCGTTTCCGTGGATTTCATCGTTTCCAAATCCACCATCCACGTAGTCCATACCGTGGTTGCCGAAGATGTCGTCGTTCCCCGAATCGCCATTGATCGTGTCGTCGTCTTCGTTGCCGTTGAGCGTGTCGTTGCCGATTCCGCCGCTGATCGTGTCGTCGCCCGCATTTCCGTCGACCGTATCGGCACCATCACCGCCGAGAATTTCGTCGTTACCGCTGCCTCCACGCAGCGTGTCGCTGGATGATCCGCCGTCAATGAAGTCATCATCGTCGTCACCATCGATCTCGTCTTCGCCCGGGCCGCCTATCAACTCATCATCACCGGGCCCGCCAGAGATCGTGTCATCGTCATCTTCGCCTAAGACCTCGTCATTGCCTGCCTCGCCGTTCAGCTCGTCTTCGCCCGGACCACCCACGATCAGATCATCGCCACCACCAGCGAAGACTTCGTCGTCGCCTGGGCCAACTTGAATGTTGTCAGCGTCGGGGCCACCGTTCACGGTGTCGTTGCCGCCGTTGGTAATGATGCGATTGAAACCGCCCGCCTGGGCGTGAATCGTGTCGTCATCATTTCCGGTTGAGACCAAGTCATCACCAGTCCCCAGCGTGACCGTATTTTCGCCGCCGCCGGCATTGATCACGTCATCACCGGGACCGGCATCAATGACGTCCGCCGTGATACCAGATTGAATCACGTCGTCGCCTTCGCCGCCGATAATTGTTGCAATCAAGGACGCGTTTGCTCCATCCGCCGCCAGCAAGACGTCGTCGTCATCGCCGCCATCAATCAACGTTGAAGTGCCCACCGCCGCCGTCAGCCGATCCTCGCCTCCGTCACCACGCAACGTAATGGCACCGATCGTCGCAGCCTTTCCTTCCTCAAGAACCACGCCGAACGACTCTAGATAGTCATCCCCTTCGCCACCGTTGATTTCAACCGAATCGGGAACAAAAAGACGAATCGCGTCGTCACCACCGCCCGCATCGGCCACGATCCGATCTACCGAAATCGCAGAGAACGTTTGGACGTACCCGAAGGCTTGAACGTGAATTGAATTGCTGCTGTTGTCGAATTGCACGACATAGACTTCGTCGACAACATCCTTTTCTACGGACCTTCGACTGGCGTCGGCTCCGACCAAGAGCCGCAACGTGCCATCAGACTCCAGCTCCGCCAGCGTTTCCTGCGTGTCCTGGTACGGGTCGACTAAGTACGGACAACCAGGGATCAGATCGAACGTAGCGATCTCGGTGTACGCCAACGGGAAGTGATATCGCTGGCCCGCGGCCTTCGCAAAGATATCCAGTTCGATACCAATATCGCCGCCCATGGCGAATAAGCACTGACCTGGGTTAATGAATTCGGAAGGACGCATCTTACCGTCGCCGTTGGGGTCAACGAGATCTGCCCCTAGCGTCGCCACCAATCCACCGGCCG
>CAYQMZ010000051.1:17147-18423 GCA_964418725.1 uncultured Pirellulaceae bacterium | reverse complement strand
CGAAGAAAGTCAGAAAGAGTCCTCCAGTGGTGACGACATCAGCCAATGAGCTGCTGAACGCATCGTCGTCCACAAGTGTGACGGTGTTTCCGTTGCCGTCGTCGCTTACCGCTTTCAACTGCGCCTCCACTGACGAAAAATAGAGATGCTCGCCTATTTCTGCTCCGAATCGTTCAAATTGCCCGCCATAAGGTCCAGCGTCGTAGCCGAGCAGCTCCCCTCCCTGAGGAGTAAAAACAAGCTCGGAGCCCAAGGGCGAATACTCCTGTCCGGGCAATCCAATCGGGTTGTTTTCAGGCTGGAGAGTTAATAACCCAAGTGATTCTAGCGTCCCCGCGCTCGTATCTATGACAAAATCAAACGTCATTTGGCACCAAGTGGGGCTAGCAAAAACAAACAATCCGCAGACCGCCGCCCATCGTGCATACTTCATGGAAACTCACCAAAATGAAATCAATTGGAGTCAAAATCTTCAGTCCCCAAGCCGTCGGAGACAACCTCGTTTGATGCCGGTGGACCGCGGTGGACCAGGGGTGAAGTATAAAGGTGACAGGTACCAAATTGCGATGCGTTGGCTCTCTTTCACGGTCGACCGCGCGGGCGAAGTGTAGAATTCAAATCAAGCTTCCCGGCGATATCTTGAACCGCTAATCCAATCAACCCAATTCGAGTGTCTACGGACGGGCCACTTGCTTAGAAGCGACTTCTATTTAGCTGTGCCGTGGCGCCAACAGAATAGACTACCGGCTTCCAAGTGTCGGGTGAATTGCACAATTCCGCTGTGAACGCGTTTCGCTCGACACAGCGGTTCTGCAAACTGATCGCGGCAGAACGCATAGCCGCGATTCTGGTCTTAAATGGTTGAATAATCCAACACATCGGGACATCATTTGGAGCCGTTGGCTAAAGCAGCCCTCATGACAAATCAACGCTCCGGGTTTTGGTTGGAAAATATGCGAGACCTCGTTTGCTCTCTTGTTGTCCTGTTGTTCTTCGTATCCTGTGCGATTGCCCACCTGGGAGAAATTCATCCGGAAGGCGAAGATCACGACTACTTTCCAGACTTTCCCGTTTCTGATCTTGCCGACCAGATTCGGATTCGCGGCGTCCTGAATGTGCATGGCTCACGTGATCTTGTTCAATTACCTAATGAGACTGGCCACTTTTTTGCAATTCGCCAAAGCAATCTAATTCGCATCACGAAATTTGGTTGGGCAGAGCGACACTACACTCGCACCGAGACGATTGACGCTAGTGATACCGAGGGCGCAGTTAG
>CAYQMZ010000051.1:9613-17137 GCA_964418725.1 uncultured Pirellulaceae bacterium | reverse complement strand
GTCTAGGGTTTGGCAAGTTCTACACGGTCACCATCGAAAAAGAGCCAACCGTGGATCCTGACTTCGTTTCCATGAATCGTGGCCAGGTCATGCATTCCGTGATTACCGAGTGGACGACAACCGACACGGAAGCCATTTCATTTGATGGCACCAGTCGTGAGGTCATGCGGTTCGATCAAGGGAGCAAGTTTCACAACGTAAACGACTTGGCGTTCGGACCAGATGGAATGCTGTACATCGCGGTTGGTGAGGACACATTTGGGTCTCAGGCCGTCGATATGCAATCACTCTATGGAAAGATCCTCCGAATTGATCCTTTGGGCAACGATTCGTCCAACGAGAAATACGGTATTCCCAAGGACAATCCATATGTTGGCCAGGAAACGGCGGCACCGGAAGTCTACGCCTATGGTCTAAGGAATCCGTGGCGGATCAATTTCGATCGCGAAACAGGTGCCCTCTTCGCTGGCGACGTTGGTTGGAATTCGATCGAGGAGATGAACCTGATTGAGCCCACGATGAACTATGGTTGGCCAACGAAAGAAGGCAGCTTGTTGACGGCAAACGAAGGTGTACCAGACCTCCCAGATCCGACAACGGGACTGACAAAGGCGGAAGAACTGGGGCTTGTAGAGCCGCTGTTCGAACTCGACCAAACCGATTCGAATTCAATCTTGGGTGGCGTCCTCTACCGTGGCGAACGTTTCCCCGAACTCGTCGGCAAATTGATCTTTGGTTCCTGGAACAACGGCAACTTGTTCGCCGGCGATCTAGAGACGGGCGAGATCGAGCTTGTCATGGAAAAAGGGGCGGTGCAATCGCTTCTTGGAGGTACGCGTTACGTCTCAGTGAACGAGGATCTTGATGGGGAAATATATCTCCTGGCATCGAGTCAGATTTTTAGTTTGTTCCCAGAGCCAGACTTCGATGATTCAGGAGTTTTGGATGGCCCCGATGGAGACATCATCTGCGCCAACTTTGGCTCAGACTCCGCCGTCTACGACTTGAATGGCGATTTGGCTGTGAACTTAGATGACCTCGACGTTCTAATGGAGTACGCGAATACGCTCCTGGGAGATATTGATTTCAATGGACGCGTGGAATTCGCCGACTTCTTGCATTTCTCGCAGAGGTTTGCTCAAGAAGGAACACTTTGGTCCGATGGCGATGTGAACTGCGACAACACCGTCGACTTTGGAGATTTCCTTGTGATCTCAACAAACTTCGGAATGAGCCGCTCCGACCTAGAGCTACAATCGGTGCCAGAACCGAACAGCAAAACAATATTGGTGCCAGTAGTGATTACCGCGTGTTGCCTTCGTCGACGCCGTAGGCAGAGTTGGCTTTGACGCCCGATGTGGAAGGCGAAAAGGTTCCAGGTACGAATGGCACCTTTAATCCCCCAATCAGCTAGGCGATTTACCTATCGATGATGTTGCCCGGTGACTTTCTTGGAGCCAGATGTCGGTAGACAACGATGCCACTGAATATAAGAGTGGGATAAATATATGTGGTGCTTGATAATTCGGTTTCGCCGGGCGAAGATGTGGGACGCTTTATGTGGAACTTGAAGTATTCACTTTGATAAGAGTCAGCGTCCGGTCGACTTAGAATCATCATGCACAAGCGACGCAAACTTCAGATCAGTATCTCGACGATACTTCTGCTGACGGCAGCGGTGGCGTACTTCACAGCGCGGGCTACGGCCGGCTGGGGACTCACGACGCTGGCGTTTAGTTCCATTCTGTTTATCGAACTGATCGTATTCAGTTGTTGTATCGAAGTCCTGGTACGCAACGTTCCTCGGTCGATTCATCGAACTCAGCGAGCTAACTGTCGCCGGGATGATGGAACGTGGTCGACGCGTCGAGCTCGAATCGAAGAGGTCAGTCGCGAACGTGTGCGTGTCGACTTGATTAAGGCATTCGTCATCGTTGCCATCGCCTCGAATATTGCTGGCTTGTTCATCCATGCTGAGGTGATTCCGCTACCTGCTGCCATCGAAGCCATGTCTTCGTTCCACTGGGACCAAGCAAAATGGAAGTCGGAACTTCGCGACGATGAAGCTCGCCTTGGAAATTGGATGCAGCGAAAAGGGAACCCGGTTCAGACTGCCAAACGAAAACGGATGCTGTGGCGTACCTGGCCTTTGTTCGTGGCCGGCGGGGCCTTGTGGATTGTGGGTTCCTGTATCTTTGTCGCATTTGCCTATCGTCACTCAGTGTCCGAATTGGCCGCGTCCGTGAAATTTCGAGCGGAGCAGTACCGTTTACAAGCTCTTCACAGTACGGTCGGTCACGATGATTTCGCCAAGGCACACGGCAAGAGACGTCGATCCAAGAGCCGTAGCCGAAGTCAAACACCTGTAAAATCTCGAGAAACCGCCACGATTTCCCCCACTGACGGCTAGTTTTCAACCGACGATCGTGAAATGATCAGCGGCCAGCGAGAGATGTTCGACACGTGGAGATATGTCCAAAGTGTCTAGCCAGTGCGGCGAATGCAGCGAAACGAGCGTTGGACGCCCTGAAATGCAGTGTTATAGTTGTGGCGGTGCGGGACATCTGGCGACGATAGGCCAAATTTCATCTTGGTGAGAACCTAGCGAGTCGGATTCCGGCCCCAAACTGGAACCGAATTGGAGGCTTTGCTTATGGCAAAAAAAGAAGAAGCATTAGAAGTTGAGGGCACTGTGACCCAGGCTCTCGCCAACACTAGATTTCGCGTTCAGGTCGACGATGGTCCCCTGGTGCTAGCACATGTTGCCGGCAAGATGCGGAAACACTTTATTCGAATCGTCCCTGGCGATCGCGTGAAGGTTGAGCTTTCACCATATGACCTGACGAAGGGTCGTATCGTCTATCGAGAGCGATAATCGTCCACGAACGGCCAACGCGACTTGATGCGTTGGTTTGGACATGACCGGCTATCTATCTTGGGCCGGTATCAGGCCTCTCTTGGCACTCGCTGCGCGACGGAAGTCGAAGTGTGCGTTATCCTTGCGCCAAGTCTCTACTGCCGGCGGCTAATGGAGCTGGGTTGGTTGTGCGCCCTACATCTGCACGAACCACTGGATTACCGAAGCACATGTGACTTGCCGCCACTTTTCTCATTCTTGCGTGACAGCACGGTTGTTCGAACGCACAATTCTGCGAAAACCACAGGATCTTGAAACTCGCGAGTTGGGTGACCGGTACTACCCACTGTTGAGGTTTCCTGAGGACATGTCTACGAATAGTGTCTGTGCCATCGGCCGCATTGAGTGTTCTCTCGATCGACGCCGATCCACTGGAACTACAAGGAGAGGACCGTGATTTCACGACTAAGAAGTTTCTTGCCATTGGCGCTGCTGGCGTCAATGCTCGTCACCCAGTTGCAAACAGAGGCTTTCGCTCAGGCAAAGAAGAGCAAAGTTGTCGCATTGATGTCCGTCTCGAGTGTTGACGGATTGCTGAACAATGTCGCCTACCTAACCGAGGTTGCAGGCCAACAAGATACCGGCCAGATGGCTTCCATGCTGGTGAAAGCCAACTTGCGTGGTGTGGACTTCACCAACCCGATTGGAATGGTACTTCGAACGGACGGCCAAGAGTTCGTTCCACTGGGATTCGTTCCCGTGACCGACTTGGATGAAGTGCTCGAAGCGATGGAAGAAACCGTCGGCGCTCCGCGAGACTTGGGCAACGGCATCAAAGAGATCCCTGGTTTCCAGCCAATTTTCATCAAGGAACAAAACGGTTGGGCGTTCGTTGGCCAGACCGTGGAATCGATGGCCGGTTTGCCAAGGAATCCCGTCGCACTGCTGGGCCAAATGCCTAACGAGTACGACATTGCACTCCGCGGCAACATTCAGAATGTGCCGAAAGAGTACATCGACATGGCCGTTAACGCCTTGCAGGATGGCGTGCGTCAGGGCTTAGACAACTTGCCCGACGAAGATCGCGAAGCTCAACAGGCAATGGTCAAAGCTCAACTTGAGCAAATGGAAACCTACATCAAGGAATCCGACAAGATCACCATCGGCTGGAAGACGGAACGAGAGAACCAACGAACGTTCCTGGATATGACCTTTACAGCAATTCCAGGCGGTGCTTTGGCCAAGCAAATGAATACGATGGCCAATGCGAAAAGCGACTTCACCGACTTCTTGCTACCCGGTGCCGCGTTCAGCATGAACTTGGCGTCGGAAATTCCGCCGGAGCAAATCGAAGCCAGCGTCGATACGCTCGAACAACTGAAGGCAACCGCCCTCAAGGAGATCGAGAAAGACGACGACCTCGAGAGCCCCGAAGCTCGACGTGCTGCCAAAGAGATGGTGAGCGCTGCGTTGGACATTTTCATGACGACGATCCGAACCGGCAAAATGGACGGCGGAGCATCTATCGTCATGAAGCCTGGCGAGGTTTCGATGCTGGGTGGATTCCACGTCGCCGATGGCAAGGATGTTGAACGTATTCTTCGCCGCGCCGCGGACTTGGCCAAAGAAGAAGCCGACTTCCCGGGCATCAACTTCAACGCTGACAAAGCTGGGAACGTGTCATTTCACACCATGTCTGTTCCGGTCCCCGAAGATGAAGAAGCCCGCAAGGTGCTCGGCGATACCATGGAAATGGCCGTCGGTACCAGCGATGACACGGCTTACATCGGGTTCGGTAAGGGCTGCGTTGGAAAGCTGAAATCGATCATCAGTTCCCAAACCAAGCAAAAGAAGGTTCCGCCATTCCAAATGACTTTGGCTTTGACGCCAATTATGGAGTTCGTTGCGGAGATGGATGACAACCCCATGGTTGGTTCGGTTTTAGAAGCGCTCAAGGAAACTGGCGGTAAAGACCACGTCAAGCTGCACGGCATTCCTGTGAAAAACGGCTTCACCTACCGCATTGAGCTGGAAGAAGGCATCATTGGCGCAATCGGCGCTGGTGCGGCGATCGCCAGTAGTGGTGGCTTCTAAATAGATCCAATGACTGTCGAATCAAAAGGACGCGAGTTCGCTCGCGTCCTTTTTCGTTGGTTGGATACTTCCAGCCTAATGGCTAGACTTGTTTGGACAGGCAAGCAGCAAATTGAACTCGTCCGGTGATTGCAGAAAAGGGAAAGACGAACCTATGGCTTCCGTTACCACGCCAGCCCACCTTGAACTTCCATTCACACAAGCCAAAGTGGAAGAGATCCTCGCGAAATACCCTTCCCCCGTTTACATCTACGACGAAAAGGGTATCCGCGAAAGTGCTCGTGCCTTGAACGCTGCATTCGCGTGGAATGCTGACTTCAAAGAGTATTTCGCCGTCAAAGCCACACCGAACCCCGCCATTCTTCAGGTACTAAAAGAAGAAGGTCTGGGCATGGACTGCTCCAGTTTGCCAGAGCTACTGCTCAGCAAACGCGTCGGTCTGACCGGCGAAGATGTAATGTTCACGTCCAACAACACGCTGGCCAAAGACTACAAGGTCGCCGTCGAGATGGGCGCGGTTATCAATCTGGATGACATCACGCACATCGAGTACTTGGAAAAAGAAGTTGGTCTGCCGGAGCTTGTTTGCTTCCGCTACAACCCCGGACCACTTCGCGAAGGCAACGCGATCATCGGCAAGCCCGAAGAAGCCAAATATGGTTTCACCCGCGAACAGTTGTTCGAGGGATATCGGCAATTGCAAGCCAAGGGTGTGAAGCGATTCGGTTTGCACACAATGGTGGCTTCCAACGAACGCAATGCTCAATTCTTCGTGGAAACAGCCGAGATGCTGTTCGAACTAGCGACGGCTTTGCTGAATGACACCGGCATCAAGCTGGAGTTCGTGAACCTCGGTGGCGGTATTGGAATTCCCTATCGGCCTGAAGAACAGCCGGTCGACCTGACGCAAGTTGGTCTGGGCGTCAAGCTGAAGTACGAAGAGATGATCGCCGGTACCGATTTGCATCCGTTGAAGGTCTTGATGGAAAACGGTCGCATGATCACTGGACCAAGCGGATTCTTGGTCACCAAAGCTGTTCACGAGAAGAACATTTATAAGCAGTACGTCGGCGTTGACGCGTGCATGTCCAACCTGATGCGTCCCGGCATGTACGAGGCGTACCACCACATCTCTGTGCTGGGGAAAGAGGATGCCGCACACGATCACGTCGTCGACGTTGTCGGTTCACTGTGTGAGAACAATGACAAATTCGCAATCGACCGGAAGCTTCCGAAGATCGATCGCGGAGATACGTTGGTGATCCACAGTGCCGGCGCACACGGTCACTCGATGGGATTCCAGTACAACGGCAAACTACGCTCTGCCGAAGTGTTGCTCAGAGAAGACGGTAGCTTCGAACAGATCCGTCGTGCAGAAACTGTGGAAGACTACTTCGCGACGCTCGACTTCTAAGCGACGGCGTCCGCGGTAAAAAGAATTGGACGATGGCCTTTCGCGAGGCCATCGTACCTCACTCTTACGAAAACGTGATTAGAAGTACGTTTGCGTCCTCGGCTTGATGACAATTTCTGGCACGTGTGCCCGCTGAGGTAATTGGCAAATGGTCACCACCAGTTCCGCGATGTCATTCGGTTGCAGCATTCGACTGCGATGCTCTTCGGAAACTGGTTTTGGTCGTTGTAACAACAGCGGTGTATCGACCTCGCCTGGATAGACGTTGGTGATGCGGATTCCGTTTTCCGCTTCTTCCTGACCCGCAGCAGTACCCAGTGCTGTCATTGCGAACTTCGAAGCACAGTACGCAATTCCGCCTAACTCAATGGCACGTTTACCAGCGACAGAACTGACGTTGATAATCGTCCCCGTCTTCCTCGACCGCATGTTCGGCAGGACGGCGTTCATGATGTTGTAGGCGCCGGTCGCGTTCACCTGCAGCACTCGGTCCCAGTCCTCGGGAACCATCTTGGCCATCGTGCGGTCTTTGATGTTGATTCCAGCCGCATTTACCAAGATATCGACTGGTCCGTTCTTTTCTTCGGCCCAAGCAATCGCCTTCGCTACGGACTCACGGTCTGCCACATCTATTTCGTGGACCTGCAGCTCGCCATTTCCGTCGTATGCCTTTGCGGCTTCTTCGAGCTTTTCAATGCGTCGTCCGCCGATGACGACTTTACAGCCTGCATTGGCCAACGCCCCTGCAATGGCTTCTCCGATTCCCGTTGCCCCGCCGGCAACGAACACTGATTGGTTTTTAAGATCACTCATGCTGTGGAATATACTGGAGAATTGCCAAGCTGATGACCCTAGAAACGAAGAACCAGTTTAAGGGGACATCTGCTATGCTAGGCGTTTTGGTCCGATCGCGGCATCCACGCCGAGATTGCGGATTTGACCAAAATCAAACACCCGGTAGCGGCAATAAAGTCGACAAAGACGAAGGTGACCGGAACGGCGACGGTCTCCTCAGTTGCTAAGTGGCAAGGCATCGGAGCGAAAACGAAGAACTTTCATGGTCCAACGTGATCAACCGATCGACGCCACCATCGATATCGTAACTCCGGAGAACATTTCGTTTCGCTACCGGATTGCGGGGCCGTACAGGCGGCTACCG
>CAYQMZ010000051.1:0-9603 GCA_964418725.1 uncultured Pirellulaceae bacterium | reverse complement strand
GCATTCTTCATCGACGTCATTTTACGCTTTGGTGTTTGGCTGGGGTTCGTCATCCTTGTCAACATTTTGACCGGCGGCTTTTTTCTTGAGAGCTTTCTTGGGCAAGCCGTTATTGGCGTACTCTTCTTCCTCATGGAGTGGCTCTACGGAGGCCTCTTGGAAACGTATTGGAACGGGCAAACCGTCGGCAAACGCGTGATGGGTATTCGCGTCTTGTCGATCGACGGTCAGCCGATCAACGGACTGCAGGCGGTATTGCGAAACATTCTGCGCATGGCCGACTTCATGCCGCCTGTTCCTTACTCCGCGGTCTTTGATGTGGCGTTTCCGGTTCCGATCCCAACGTTCGTCATTGGGTTGGTCGCAACGTTGCTCACGAAGCGATTCCAGCGCCTTGGCGATATCGTCTGCGGTACGATGGTTGTTGTGGATGAGAAGAGTTGGCTATTCGAACCGGCAAAACTTGATGACCCACGCGTCGCACAACTTGCCGCAGAACTGCCGCCCAGTTTCAGCGTTTCTCGATCCATGGCCAAAGCGCTGGCTACTTACGTGGATCGACGACAACTTTTTTCTCCGCCTCGACGTCGAGAAATCGCCCGACACGTTGCCAAGCCATTGCTCGCAAAATTCAGTTTGCCAGAAGACACTAGCTACGACTTATTACTTTGCGCTCTCTATCACCGCACATTCCTGATCGACAACGAAGAAGATGTAGCACTGCCAAGCGTGTACGCGGAGATGGAACGCAAGATAGACGAAGCTCGCAAGCCCATGGTTCTGCCGCGCATGCCGCAAGCAGTCGGCTCCACATCGAAAAGCGATAGCGGCGTCCCTGTCGACGTTGGCCAGGGCACGGGTGTCATCCCGCCAAGCGGTAGCCCATTCGCCACATCGCCGCCGCCAACTCCTGCGGATTCACAGACCACACCGGCCGAAGACGTAAACGTCGAACCCGGATCCCCTTTCAAGCCAGATTCCGGAGGTTCACAACCATGAAGGTATCCGAACTGCTTGAGATTCGCCGCAAGCAATGGAAAGAGCTGGAGCAACTTTGCGACACGATCGAGAACCGTGGTCGAACACACGTTACGTCCAATTCGATTTCACGCTTTGCTTCCCTCTATCGCGCGGCCTGTGCCGACCTAGCCCTGGCGGACGAAAACCGGTTGCCGCAGCACACCATTAACTACCTTCATCAGTTAGTGGGGCGAGCCCACAATCAACTTTATCGCAGTCGACGATTCGACTACGACACTTGGCGACGCACCATGTTTGAAGACGTGCCTCGCTGCATTTTTAGCGACCGTTGCGTGCAAGTGGTGTTCATGCTGTTTTGGGGAGCCTTCTTGCTGTCCGCGATACTGGCTGCATCGGGCACGCTTTGGCCGGACTACGCGACAAGTGTTTTGTCCGAAGCACAAATCGAACAGTTCGAGCAGAACTTTGGACAACCCTTGGGTAGCCGCCCCGGCGAAGTGAACGCTGGCATGGCGCTCTACTACATCTACCACAATACAGGCATCGGCTTGATGTGCTTTGCCAGCGGCATCTTAGTGATCCCTGGTTTGATTATCACCCTATTCAATGCCGTCACGTTGGGAGCTGTCTTTGGCTATATGGCTCGGCCAGACGTGGCGCAGAGCGATACCTTTTTCGAATTCGTCACAGCTCACGGCCCCTACGAGCTAACTGCCATCGTATTGTCGGCTGGGGCTGGCTTGCGATTGGGTTTGGCGTGGATGAAGACCGATGGCATGACGCGGTATAGCTCGCTGCAAAAGACTGCCAAAGAAGCCATGCCACTCATGAGTGCCGCGGTTGTATTGTTCTTCCTGGCGGCACTGATCGAAGGTTTCGTTTCGCCGTCCTCCGCACCCTATTGGTTTAAGGCTTTGATCGCTGTGATTTCCAGCGGCACGCTGATGTTCTACTTCATCTTTCTTGGATACCCACGTGAGGCTTGATAGAACACGCATCGCGATTGCGGAACGCACGCAAGTCGAGCTACTCGACTTGTCGTTTATCGTGCTGCGCGAATTCTTCCTACCGGTGGTTGGGTACTTGATGGTCTTGGCCGTTCCGTTCGCGATCTTCAATTATCTGGCGATCTCGTGGATGACGGCGGACTTTATCGAGCCGCTGCCGATATGGCGTTACATCTGGGTCATGTCCGCTCTTGTCTACGTAGAAGCGCCGTTTGCGAGCATTTTGGCGACCGCCTATCTGGGCAAAGTCACGTTCTTCGAAAACCCTTCCACGCGTGAATTGCTTGGCGAGCTGTTCAGACTTAGTGGTCGTATCTTTTGGACACAACTGCTGATGCGTGGCGTCATTCCAGTTTTGGTATTCGTTTGGTTCATTCGACCTGATGATTCGGCCAGCCCCTTTGAATTCGTGCTGCCATTCATTTGCTTGGGTTTGTATCTGATTCGCGCTCTGCGGCCTTATATCAACGAAATCGTGGTATTGGAAAAGAGTCCGTTGTGGAGTCGAAAGAAAGAACAAATCACGATCGGTAAACGCAGCAGTCGATTGCACGGGCCTAACTCTGGCGATCTGTTCGGTCGCAGCATTGGTTTGTTACCGGCAATCCTAACGTTGGGCATGGCCGTCTTCGGGCTCTTTTGGTTTACGCTCGCGACGTTTACGAACGACTGGACGCCGGGTCCGGTTGTGGTCTATGTCGTCCTGCCGGCTACCCTGTGGTTGTTGGTTGCCTACCTGACCGTCGTTCGATTCCTCAGCTATTTGGATCTACGGATTCGACGCGAAGGATGGGAAGTCGAGCTGAAGATGCGAGCCGAAGCCAGCAACATGCTTGATCGCCTCGGTACCGGCCGACAGGCTCATCAGATTTCCCGTGAACCTACAGCGATTGTCGAGAGTTAAGCTGTGGCACGATACATTCGATATCGACTGGTTGCGATTCTGCTGGTTGCCCTCCTGGCGGCGGAAGGTTCTGCGCAGTTTTTTGGCCCAAAGTCGAAGACTGTTGAAGAACCAGTCGAAGCTGGTAAATCTGCACTCAAAACAGCTGCACCACCTTGGTACGACGCCGAGAACGACACCATTAAGTCGCTCGAGTTAGAAGCGGAATCCAAAGCTGATCGAGCTCGCAGCGATTGGAAACCTGAAAAGAAGAATTGGACCATCGACTGGAGTTGGTGGCCTGACTTTTCTTTTCTTGGCGAGTTCATTCGCTACATCGGCTGGCTTGTCCTAGTCGCGGTTCTCGCGTTAGTTATCTATTTACTTGTCAAAGCCTTTATGAACGTCGATCCCGGCATCACGTCCAGCGGCAGCAGTTCCGACGAACAGTACGACAGTCGAGCCGATCAGGAACGAATCGAGAACCTGCCCGTTCCTGTGACGGCGCGGAAAGGCAACTTCTTGCATATCGCCCGACAGTACTACGAAGCTGGTGAATTCGGTGACGCGATCATCTACCTTTTCAGCCACCGTCTATTACAACTGGATCGAGCAGGACAACTACGACTTACTAAGGGCAAAACCAACCGACAGTATCTGCGCGAGATCAAAAAGTCGCAGGACCTACAAAAGATTCTGGGTCGCACCATCGTTGGCTTCGAAGAGGTCTTCTTTGGACAGCACACGTTGACTCGCGAACGATTCGAAGAGTGTTGGCGTCAGAACGATCACTTCGAGCAACTCTTGCAACAGGTGACCACGTGAAGAATTTCCGTGCGAAAGAATGGTTTGTGGTAATCGGCATCGCTGCGATGGTGCTTGTCACGATCCTACTGATTGCCAGTCCTTGGGCTTCCATGACTGCCGGCGACATACCAACGGAATACGGCAGTCGCGTCGGCCGTGCTTACCGCAGCGTCAACGGCACCAGCGTCTTTGCCGAGATGTTTGGCCAACGTGGTGTCGCCACCAGCACTTGGTCCCGATTGTCGCCACGACTCAAGAGATCCGACGTCGTCGTTTGGGTACCGAACTCATTCGAGCTACCAAACACGGCTTCAACGGATTACTTCGAGGACGAATGGCTCAGTCTGGATGATCTTCGATACCGCACATTGATCTACGTCGCACGTGACTTTGATGCGGCGGTCGAATACTGGACGCAACAGTCACAGCAAGCCACTGGTCGAACCTACCTCGAATCGCGGTCACAGGCTGCTCGAAAACAATCGGACCACGCGTTAAGCCGATCGTATACGGCGTTGGAACTGGACAGCAAATGGTTCTCGATCGAATCCAGTCAATCATTCGTAGACGCGGACGTGAACGAAGGTGAGTGGCTGGCGGACATCAAGAAACAAGCTGATGGTAAGCCAATCCGACTTCCCGTTGCGGGAACGCTCCAATGGGAAGAACCCAAGAAGAACAGCGGTCGCCAGTACGAAGTGCTCCTCGGCTCGGAGGATACGCCTCTCATTGTGCGGATGACAGATGAATACGCTTGGCCGGATGGTCAAGTTTTGATCGTACTCAATGGCTCGTCGCTCTTGAATCTTCCCCTGGTGGAACACGAAAACCGAGTCATTGCTTCGAAACTAATTGACGAATGTGGTGATGAAGTTCGCCGCGTGACGTTTTTGGAAACCGGTCCTGGTGGTGTTTCGATTTCAACATCCGACCCACGTGCGTACTCCGGTTTTGACGCATTGAAAATCTGGCCCATCAACTCTGTGCTGATGCATTTGATTGTGGCCGGCATCTTGTTTTGTGCGATGGTCTTCCCCATATTCGGGCGACCACACGACTTGGATAGTGACTCTCCCAGTAACTTTGGAAAGCACATCCATGCGATGGGCGAGTTGTTTGCGATCACCCAAGATAAAAAGACAGCACTGGCCAAGGTTCAGCAATATCGCAACCTCAAGATTGAACCCCTGCTGGTAGAGCCCAGTGAACCCGAAGAGGCTGGAAATCCGTTCCAAGTATCGAAACTATGAATGAACCAAACATGGGTTTAGGTGGCGAGTTGATTCGCTTTGTGTGTCAGCAGTGTCAAAAGGAATTGCAGGTTCCTGTTTCGCAAGCCGGCAACAATGTGGCATGTCCAACGTGCCAGACTGTGCAGCTTGCTCCCAGCGCTCCGACTCCGGCAACGGCTGCTGAACCGAAAATCGTGGATGCGAATCCTGCGCAGCCAGCCACTGCACCGGATTCGAACACCACCGCACAAACCGCCGGTCCACCAGCAAACATCAGCACTAGTCTGAACCTGACCGAAATCGAAGCCCTGGGAACCGGGGAGCAGACTCCGACCAAGCAACTCTTCGATCGTGTAATCAAAGAAGTCGGCAAACTGTACGTCGGACAGGACGAGTTAGTCGTTGGAACCTTGATTGCACTGTTCTCCTCCGGACACGTACTGATCGAGAGTGTTCCAGGATTGGGGAAAACGCTTTTTGTCCGAACACTTGGAAAGGTGTTGGGAATCCCGTTCGGTCGAATTCAATTCACGGCTGACCTAATGCCCTCAGATATCACTGGGGCTCCGATCTTCGACATGAAGACCCAGGAATTCAAATTCCGACCTGGGCCAGTGTTCACCCAACTGTTGTTGGCGGACGAGATCAATCGATCACCGGCGAAGACACACGCTGCTTTACTGGAAATCATGCAAGAGTATCGGGTGACGATCGACGGGACCAGCCATTCGCTGGAACGTCCTTTCCTGGTACTCGCGACTCAAAACCCGGTTGAATCCGAAGGTACCTACAACCTTCCGGAGGCTCAGTTAGACCGGTTCATGTTCAAGTTGATTGCTGACTACCCTCAGAAGGACGAAGAGGCCGACATCCTTCGCATCCACAGTCAGCAAATCGACATCAACCACCGACTCGAAGAAGAAGTGGAAACGGTTACGTCACCCGAAGAAATCCTGAAAGTAACGCAGGCGAATTCTGACGTCCGAGTCGAAGAGAAACTGATCAACTACATCAACGAAATCGTCCGTAAAACACGAGAGTGGCCTGGCTTCCACTTAGGTGCGTCACCTCGCGCTGGAATCGCGTTGATGCAAGGTGCACGAACACTTGCCGCTTTCCACGGTCGAGATTACGCAGTTCCGGACGACGTCGCGCAGATCACGCTTCCCGCACTGCGACATCGAGTTATCCTGTCGGCCGAATCCGAAGTTGAAGGCTATTCCGTGGATGACCTGCTGGTCGACTTGGTTCGTAGCGTTGAGGTACCACGGCTTTGATCGAGCAACTCGGAGAAGTAATCGGCAGCGTCGGCAAGTACATCTTGCAGTACCCCGCCCTGTTTTTGGTACTGTTCACGCTACCTTTGGTCGCGCTGGCTCGCTCGAAGCGTATCTATCCGAATGGCACCATGGTCTGGCTGGTACTACTGCCGGTCATCCCTTCGCTGGGTTTGGCCTTCAAACCAATTGCCGCTCTCGTCTTTATGGCTGTCGTGCTAGTGACCTCCGTTGCAGTGGTCGCTCGCGTTTTCAACATGGTCGAAAACCGCACGATTGTTCTGCTTGTCCTCGCGTTGATCGTCACAGTCCTGACGATGACGCAAGAGCCGATTGCCACCATCCTTTTGATCGATGGATTGATTCTTGGAATCGTCTGTTTGGATCTGATTTCAGTTCCGCGAAGCAAGTCGTTTCAAGCCGAACGCACTACGCAGCGAATAGCTTCACTTAAGAAACGACATCCGGTCACGCTCACAGTCAGCAACCTGATGATCAAACCCCGCTTCAGCATTACGGACCTGTTCCTGTCAAAGAAGATGCGGGACTCGTTGAAGTTGCCCGATACTCCGATCGTCGTCAAAGACGACCTTCCTCAAGAGTTTGCAGCCAAGCCTGACCAATTCAGTATCGAGTTGCCACCACGTACTCGGCGTACATTGAACTACGATCTATTCGCCAGTCGCCGCGGTGCCTTCGAGCAAAACTGTGTTTTCGTACAAACGCAAAGTCGATTTGGCCTGTGGAAACGCATTCTGCACTTGCCCGTTGAATCACGGATTAACGTTTATCCGGATATGAAACAACTCGCTGAGTTCGAGATGTTGGCGCGAACGAATCGTCTGAGTCTGATGGGCGTTCGTCGCACACGCCGCGTTGGACAAGACAACGACTTCGAACGCCTACGCGACTATACGTTGGACGACAACTATAAACACATCGACTGGCGAAGTACCGCGCGTCGACAAAAACTGACAGTTCGGGACTTTCAAACCAGCCAAAGTCAGCGGCTGATCTTTATGATCGACTGCGGACGCATGATGTCCAGCCAAGCTGCCGGTTTGAGTCTGTTGGATCACTCGTTGAACGCGATGTTGATGCTTAGCTATATAGCGCTCAAGCGAGGCGACTCCGTGGGGCTGATGTGTTTCTCAGATCGAATTCATTCGTTTGTGCCGCCGCGCGGCGGCTCTCGGCAAATGAATCATCTGCTCAATGCGTCTTATGACCGCTTCCCGGATCTTGTTGAATCGCGCTACGGCGAAGCGTTCATGCACCTATCAAAACACTGCCGAAAACGTTCGCTTGTGATATTGGTCACCAATGTCATCGACGAAATCAACGCCAGCCAAGTACATCAATACCTGAGTACGATGGTCGGCCGTCACTTGCCGATGGGCGTGTTGCTTCGCGATCACGAATTGTTCCGATGTGCGGATACAAACTGGCGTGATGATGCTGGGATGTATCGTACGGCTGCCGCGGCGGAGATTATTTGTTGGCGACACGAGGTCATCAAGGACCTGCAGCATGAAGGCGTTCTATCGCTGGATGTTTTCCCAGAGAGCATGACGGCACCCATGATCAATCGATATCTTGAAGTAAAAGCTCGTCACTTGCTGTAGTAGTACTTGGATGTCGAAATCGCTGTTTGTTGCTGATATTGGAAACTCAACCATTGATGTTGGAGAGTTTCGTCCAGACAGTCCGCACGCTGCGGACAAAGCACTTTGCTCACCCATTCGTGTAGCAAAAGTCGACATTCACGATCGCGAGGCGTGGAACCAAATCACGATGCCTCCCGATGCTGAATGGTTGATCGGAACAGTCAACAAACCGATCGCCGAACAGTTTGAACAACATCTGTTGTCACGTGACGCAAAGTCCATTCGCTTCGTGGATCGGCGCCAGTTTCAGCTATCGCATACGATTCAGAATTTTGAATCTGTGGGTATCGACCGACTCGCAGGAGCCGCAGCTGCCAATCACCTTCGAACACCAGATTGCCCGGCGATCATTGTTGATGCCGGTACTGCGATCACGGTGGACTGTGTGTCACGGAAAGGTGTCTTCTTGGGTGGAATGATCATTCCCGGTTTGCGTCTGTGCAAAGAGTCACTCGAACGCAACACGGATCAGTTGCCCTACGTCCAATCAGAGTCCAGCACCCCGCCGCTCATTGGTAACGAAACCAACGGTGCTATTCGCTCGGGAGTCTATTGGCTAATCGCGTGTGGGCTCGACGGCATTCTTACGCGTCTACAACATGAATTGGCCGGTTCTTGCGAGGTATTTGGAACCGGTGGATCGATGCCTGGCATTCTTCCTCATCTCGATCGGCACAAAGTTCATCATGAACCCAATCTAGTGCTTTCCGGCATTGCAAATACCTGGTGCCAAACGCAATGACCGCTGACCCGATTTTGTCAACTTCCGAGACGCTCGCGGCACTACTGACCGGCTCCGGTCGTGGTGCGGTGGCGACAATTGTCATCCGCGGATCCAATGCTGGCTCAATCGTTGGCAATTGCTTTACAAAGATTGTCGCAGCGAACTCGCCACTAGTCCTCAACAAGCCGCACTTTGGCACCTGGCAATGGCAGGACTATTCCGAAGAACTGGTAGTCTGTCGCACCGATGAAGACACGTATGAAATCCATTGTCACGGTGGTGACGCTGCGTCCGCTGCCATCTTGAAATCACTGCAAGCAAATAGCGCAACACTGATTTCGCAAACCGACTGGGTGGCCGCCTCGACGCAAGATCCACTGGAGCGAAATGCAAGCATGTTGTTGCCAATGGCACGCACGCCAAGAATTGCCGCGATCCTCTTGGATCAGGTTCGAGGAGCATTGCGGACTCAGTTGGGTCGGATTCTGCAGTGGCTGGAACAAAACCCACTGGATCCCGATCTGCTAAAACAAGCTCGCGACTCCATCGACCGATTGATCGCACTCAGCGAACTTGGCGTCCGCATTAACACTCCATTTTCAGTCGTACTCATTGGCCCGCCTAACACGGGAAAGAGTAGCCTGATAAATGCACTCGTTGGATTCGAACGTTCCGTCGTCTACGACCAACCAGGTACGACCCGCGACTTAGTACGAGCCGATACGGCAATTGACGGCTGGCCCATCGTCTTGGTGGATACAGCGGGAGTCAGAATTAGCGAAGACATGGTCGAGCAAAAGGGAGTCGAACTCGCGCAGCAGACTGTGCGTGATGCTGACCTAGCACTCGTGATTCAGGATCTTCAAGCTGCAAGCAACGATCAGTCCAGTTCCACGGTCACACCGAGCGACTTCGGTGTGCTCCCTGATCAACCAAAAATTAGTGTCGGCACGAAAGCTGACCTAGTGAACAGCTCGACGGATCCCATATGCGATGCCATCACTAGCGCAGAAACAGGCGAAGGT
>CAYQMZ010000050.1:0-18486 GCA_964418725.1 uncultured Pirellulaceae bacterium | reverse complement strand
TCCCTCGGGTGTCGCGCCAAAGGCAAGCGACGCGAATGCGATACACCGATCTGCCGAAACCGGTCGATGTCGTGCATAAGCGCAAGATCCGCAACCCGCTGCCATCGATCAGGCTTGAGGCGAGTATCCAGAAAACGTTTTCGATCGCGCGGTCGGCGTAGCACACACGGCAAAGGCTCGCCGTCACCGTTGTTGGTAGAAATTGGCGAACCCTCGAAGAACGGAGACCGCCGTTTTCGACTTCGCTGAACCTACAGCCTGACGTAGCCAGCACCGCTTGCAAATACGTCTGAGACCAAAAAAAAAGCCCTAAGTCATTGCTGACAAAGGGCTTTTGAAGTGGGCGTAACAGAAGTCGAATCTGTGACCTCTTGCATGTCAAGCAAGCGCTCTAACCAACTGAGCTATACGCCCTTCGTGTGCTTGTATCCCGATCTATCGGGATTCATTGCTAACGACAGCACTGAAATCTTCTCTTTTCGACCCGTTTCGTCAAGTAGCGGGATGGTGAACCTACATTTCGCGAAATTGTCGGTTTTTCAGTAGCCAACGCACGGCCGGTTTTCGATCCGTGATGTGGGGAACCTGTCCGATCCGCGGGCCGTGTGGCTTGCTGCGATCCAAGCGATTTTGGCTTGTTCCGCAGTATTTGCCTAATGACGGCTTCTGATGGCCGGTGCCAGCAGTGTCGCTACCACCGAGATCTGCGCGAAACGAACCGTCCGTCTGCTTTGTGGTGCCCCTATCACACCGTTTGTCGGCTTGTCACAGTAAACCATGGACGTTTAAAACTCGGGTAGCGGCACATGTCGCTCTTCGTGATTATCCCTGGGCCTCACGGCCTTCAACGAAAACTGCTATTTGCAAAACCAGATGCGGCCTTTTGTACGGGCGGCATCGCATCACCAAAGCGTGAAACCATGCTCAAAGTTCGATTACCGGACGGAACTCTCAAGGAATACGATTCTGCTCTCTCAATTGCCGATGTCGCTGCGGACATTGGCCCCGGTTTGGCCAAGGCGGCTCTTGCCGGCGAAGTCGATGGCACAGTCGTCGGGCTGGACTTTCAGTTGCCCGACGAATCGACCATCGACCTCAAGATCCTGACCAAGAAGGATCAAGACTCGTTAGGCGTCATGCGACATAGTTGTGCCCACGTCATGGCACGCGCCGTCATGAGAAAATTCAACGGCGTTCAGTTAGCGTTTGGCCCAACAATCGATGGCGGGTTCTACTATGACTTTGATCTTGAACATTCGCTGACCGAGGAAGACTTTCCTGCGATCGAAGCCGAGATGAAAAAGATCATCAAGGACAACGAACCGTTCGAACGCGTGGAGGAGTCTCGCGACAACGCGCTGCAGATCTGCGAAGACCTCAAGCAGGAATACAAAGTCGAACACATCAGTACGGGACTCGCCGAACATCAAACGCTTTCGTTCTATCGCCAGGGCGAGTTTGTCGATCTCTGTCGCGGTCCGCATATTCCGACTCCAAAGTCGATCGGGGCATTCAAATTGCTTTCAGTCGCGGGAGCTTATTGGAAAGGCAACTCGGACAACAAGCAGCTACAACGACTGTACGGCACAGCTTTCTTTGACAAGGAATCACTCGAAGAACATCTAAATCGTATCGAGGAAGCCAAACGACGAGATCACCGTGTACTGGGCAAACAACTCGAGTTGTTCACGATCAGTCCAACCGTTGGGTCCGGTCTCGTCCTGTGGCTACCGAAGGGTGCGTCGGTTCGCGCGAGGTTGGAAACGTTCGTCAAAGACCAGTTGGAGAAGCGCGGCTACGATGCCGTATACACACCCAACATCGGTAAGGTCGATCTGTATCAGATCTCGGGGCACTACCCGTACTACGCGGGAGACATGTTCAAGCCGATCACGATGGAGGAGGAAGACGGGAAGGCGACGGAGCAGTACATCCTGAAGCCGATGAACTGTCCGCACCACATCATGATCTACAAGTCGCGTCCGCGTAGCTATCGTGAGTTGCCGGTGCGACTTGCAGAATTCGGTACGGTCTATCGTTACGAAAAGTCCGGCCAACTGTCCGGCATGACTCGCGTGCGCGGGTTCACACAAGATGACGCGCACATATTCTGCACGGAGGAACAAGTCGCAAACGAATTCAAGGGTTGCATTGAAATGACGCAATTCGTTTTGCGTTCCCTTGGTTTGAATGACTATCGTGTTCGCCTCGGTTTCCGTGATCCCGACAGCAAAAAATATGTCGGCAGCGACGAAAGCTGGGAAAATGCTCAGGCAAGTCTCGTCAAAGTCTGCGATGAACTGGGCATTGAGGCTCTGGCGGAAGAAGGTGAAGCTGCCTTCTATGGCCCGAAGGCAGACTTCGTGGTAACAGACTGTCTTGGTCGTGAATGGCAACTAGGGACAGTCCAACTGGACTACAACCTGCCCAGTGCCGAGCGTTTCGACCTGGAATACATCGGTGCGGACAACAAGACACACCGTCCGGTGATGATCCATCGGGCACCTCTAGGTTCTATGGAACGCTTCATTGGAGTGCTAATTGAGCACTTTGCAGGGGCTTTTCCGCTGTGGTTGGCCCCCGAGCAACTCCGCCTGCTGACAGTCAGCGAGAAGGCGGAAGAGTACGCAAAAGGCGTAGAAAAGCAGCTGAAAGCGGCAGGAATACGGGTTGCCGCGGACTACAGATCCGAAAAACTTGGCGCAAAAATTCGAGACGCCCAGTTAGAACTGATACCCTATATGGTGGTCGTAGGGCCCCGTGACGCGGAAAATGGTACAGTTTCCCTACGAGACCGCATCGATGGCGACCTGGGTGCAATGTCGGTCGACGACGTCATTAAGAAGTTGCTCGGCGAGATTGCAGAACGCACGGTGCGAAAAACTTACGGCGGAAGCGCCGGACTTACAGACAAGAGTGCTTCGAACGAGTACTAGGATTGACTGGCAAACCTTGCCCGAAGTGAATCCAGAATCGGTGCGATGCAAAGGGTACTCGGTGCGGTGCTGAGTACTATTTGTCCTTAGAGGACGTTACTGTTACGAAACAGGCTTTGGACACAACGGTGTCCTTAATTCTTGATTCGATCAACCCAAGGAGAACTAAACGAAGTTACTAACTTATGGCACGTATTAACTCGATGGAGCGCAACGACCAAACGCGTATCAATGACAAGATTCGGATCACTCCAATTCGCGTCGTCGCAGCAGACGGCGAACAACTTGGAGTCATTCCCACCGAAGAAGCCCTAGCTAAAGCTCGCGAAGATGGGCTGGACCTCGTTGAGGTTGCTCCGAATGAGCGACCACCTGTTTGCCGAATCATGGATTACGGCAAGTACAAATACGAGAAGAACAAGAAGGCCAACAAAGGCGGTGGCCATCAAACGAAGACTAAAGAAATTCGTCTTCGTCCCAAAACTGGACAACACGACATCGACTTTAAAGTCAAAAAGGCTGCGGGATTTCTCGGAGCACGTGACAAGGTTCAGGTCTCTGTTGTGTTCCGCGGACGTGAAATCGTCCACGTCGAGGAAGGTCGTCGTGTCATGCAAAGCGTGATCGAAGAACTGGTTCCTGAACACGGCAAGCTTGAAATCTCCCCGTCACAACAGGGAAGAAGAATCATCTGCACGATCGCGCCAAAGTAGTCCGGCACGGAAGCACAGCGATTACGCGGTAAGCCATAAACTCAAACAGCCCTCGAACACTTAGTTCGAGGGCTGCTTCTTTAGGTATCCATTACTGCGTCGGCCCAGTCAGTGGTTGCTACCATCACCCAGATTCAGTTCTTCCATGCGTTTGCGTAGCGTTGTACGGTGCATGCCCAAGTCCTTTGCCGCGGCGGAAAAGTTGCCTTGGTGTCGGGAAAGCGTTCCCTCTAGCAGAGGGCGTTCGAACATTGCAATCAGATCCGAGTTAATCTTGGAGGCGTTCTCTCCGGATTCCAATCTCGCTTCCACCCACTCGCGAATCGAATGTGGCAACCTTCCCAATGCGTCTGCTGATTCCACTGATTCGCCTGCGGGATTCGCCAAATCCAAGGGCTTCGGCAAATGACGAGGCTCGATACTGCCGCCGCGTGAAACAACGCTTGCGTGCTCGACCGCATTGCGAAGCTCACGCACATTACCGTGCCAGACTCGATTCCGTATCTCTTGCTCAGCGGATGAAGACAACGATTGGTTACCCAAACCTGCGGCAAACTGTTTCGCGAGAACAACGGCGTCATTGTCTCGATCGCGAAGCGGTGGAATCTCAATTCGAAACGCCGAGAGTCGGTAATACAAATCACGGCGGAAGCTGCCGGAGTTGATCCCCGCCACCAGATCGCTGTTGGTCGCGGACACAATGCGAAAGTTGCTCTCGACCGGATCGCTACTCCCAACCGGGGTGAAGACCCCGTGCTCTAATGCACGTAAGAGCTTCACCTGCATTTCCGCTGGAATGTCGCCCACTTCGTCCAGGAACAACGTGCCGCCATCGGCCTGTTTCAGTAACCCGTCGCGATTCGATTCGGCTCCGGTAAACGCACCTCGCACATGCCCGAACATTTCGCTCTCTGCCAGCGAACTATTCAAGGCCGCCACGTTGATTGGAACGAAAGGTCCGTCGGCGCGGTTGCTGTAGCGGTGTACGGCACGAGCTGCCAATTCCTTGCCCGTTCCGCTCTCGCCCTGAATCAAAACTCCTGCGTCGGAGCTGGCTGCCAAGGCGATGCGAGAGAATACGATTTGCATCACGCGGCTTTCGCCACTCATGCCATCGATTTTGGCTGCCACAGAATCGATCGGCTCGCTGCCTTCATCCACGTTTGCCGCAAGCGCCCGAGTAATCGATTCCCGGATCTGTTCCGTCTCGAACGGCTTGACGACATATTCGAAGGCACCGTTCTTAACGACATCGACAGCAGTCTCGAGGTCGCCGTATGCCGTAATCACGATGATCGGCGGCCCACCAAAGTGTTGTCGTAGCTGAGCCATTGCTTCCAGGCCACTCATTCCCGGCAGTCGAACGTCGAGAACGATCGCAGACGGGACCATTTCAACCTCTAGCTGCAAGGCGGCTTCCGCGGAAGAGACAGCGATAGGCGTGTGCCCCAGGCCCTCTACAACCTTCCCGAGTCCCCAGCAAATCGCTTCTTCGTCATCAACAATCAATACGTTCGCCACGCGACTTGCCTCCCCCGCTTAATGGCAGCTGAATGGTGAACTCTGTCCAATCTTCGCGACGTTGCCAACTTGCGCGACCGCCGTGCTCTGCCGCGACTTCCTTTACGACCGCCAAACCAAGTCCGACTCCGTTCTTTTTCTGAGAAACGAATGGTGCGAATACATCCTGGTCCGTACTAGGTCCTGGACCGTTGTCGCTTACCGTGATCGCTGCCAATGCATCGCCTGTTGTCTCCAGGTCAATGCGTACCGCGGCCTCGACCTGCTCGGAATCCTGCACGCGCGTCACCGCTAGGGCAGAAGCTGCCTCGATGGCGTTTAGCAACAAGTTCACGATTGCCTGTTCGATTGCGATTGCATCGCCCTGGACCGGCACCGCCGACACTCTCGATTCCCAAAGGACGCGAACGCCCAAGTGTTTTGCCGAGTGCCGAACCAACGAAACAGCTTCGCCGACGATATCGTTCAGGTCACAGCGCTGATGAACGATTCGATCAGGTTCGATTTTGGCAAGCATCAGATATCGCTGAAGATAGTTTTCCATCAGTGACAACTGGCGTCGCGCTACCTTGGTTGCTTCCGAGTCTGAAGACTGGCTCTCTTCGACCACGATGTCTAATGCCATTCGGCAACCGGTCACGGAGTTGCGGATCTGATGCGCCAACCCAGCCCCCATCGCCACCATCGTCTTCATCCTTTCTCCTTCACGCACATTCGATTCGTACGTATCCAACAGACCGGCAGTACGATTGACGGCCACTGAAATATCTTTGAGTTCGTCATCTCTGTTCGGAAGTTTGGCAGGTTGAAAATCGCCGCCTGCAATGGCATCTAGATGTGACCGAATGGCTCTGCTGGATGAACTAACGGAGCTACCGATCCAAAACGCACTGGCTAACGCCGCCACCAACGCTGCTCCTACCGCCAGCATGGAGGGCATTAACGCTCGCTGCCAGATTCTTCGATATTCATTTGCCGAAAAGAGTACATGCAGCTTCGTTTCCGACGGAATGCGGGCGTTCTTCAAATCGACGACGCGGTGAAAGTACTGATCGCCCGCCACCGTTCGTACTTCTCCCAGGCCATTGTCATTCCGTTCCGCACTGGGGAGCTTGGCAGTTGTGAGTGCGACGTCGCTGCTGCCGACAACGTCGCCATTGGCGTTTACCAAGACGAACTCCGCTCCCGAAAGCCCAGCGACACTTTGTAGGACGCGTCCCGTGAGCGGAAACGATTCGTTACCTAGAATCTCGGTAACTTCGTCAACTCGTGTTTGGATACGTCTTCGCGCCGACTTTTGGGCGATCCAGGTGTTCACGGCTGCGCTGCCTACCACCACGGTGACCATCACGATCGACGTCGACAACATCATCTGTGAACGAATCGGGAAACGCATAAGCAACCAAAACCCAAATTCTCATTGTAATCGACCGACTGGCGAGCCTCAGAGCGTGCTTGCTGCTACCAATTTGCACGCTAAAGATTGCAGACAACGAAGCCGTCGAACCTTCGTGTCGATCGAAGTGCCAACCCTGTCTATTTCACCGACACTCACGCCATCTGCTGCGTAGAAGTGCCTAGCAAAACTCACGAAATGCCTACCTACGCAGTTCGGCGCGTGTTTTGCCTTGCGTCAGCTAGGACATGAGAAACGGAGGCCGGAATATGCGTACGGGATCTCGGAGAAATCACGGCTTCACTTTGGTGGAGCTCTTAGTCGTCATTGCGATCATCGCGATGTTGGTGTCGCTTCTGCTTCCGGCCGTGCAAGCCGCTCGTGAAGCAGCGAGAAGGACGCAATGCAAAAACAACTTGCGACAACTCGCACTTGCCACGCTCAACTACGAATCAGCTCGTCGTCATTTACCGCCAAGTGCGGAAGTGAATTTGACGGTGACGTCCACAGCGAACAACGGTTCCTGGGGAGTGCATGGACGAATCCTCCCGTTCCTGGAGGAAGCCGCCCTGTACAGCAACGTCAACTTGGATGAGGCGTGGGACTATCAAATGGCGATCGATGCACTGCGAATCCCGGTGTACCAATGCCCGTCCGACAGCGGTGCCGAGCGGATGCGAGATCCGGGAAAAGGTCGGGCTCGGCTGTTTGCGACCAACTATGGATTCAACTTTGGGACTTGGTTTGTGTTTGATCCAGAGTCGCAACGCGGCGGCGACGGCCTCTTTTATCCCAATAGCAAGCTGAGACTTGCCAAGGTATCGGACGGAACCAGCAAGACCTTGCTCGCAGCGGAAGTAAAAGCGTGGCAGCCGTACATGCGTAACGGCGGCCCCTCGCAAACGACTGCGCCGTCAACGGCCGAAGAGGCGGCTGCGATCGTGGCATCCGGTGCACAATTCAAAAACACAGGACATACCGAGTGGCCCGACGGCCGAGTGCACCACACGGGATTCACAGCAACGATGACACCTAACACCGTCGTGCACTACGACGCCGGAGATCAGGTGGGCGTTGTGGACGCTGACTACAACTCATGGCAGGAAGGAAAGAACGGAAGCGCCGGTTCTCCCTCGTTTGCCATCATTACATCCCGCAGCTTTCATCAGGGTTCCGTCCAGGTCGTGATGCTCGACGGATCTGTACGCAACGTAGACGAGTCTATCGAGCTATCCGCTTGGCGAGCCGCTGCCACTCGTCGAGGCCACGAACCGCTTCAGTCCCTGTAGTCGATCGCGCGTCTACGTTTGAGACTACTCGGTTGGGGCTGGTTACTTGTGCGATTTGGATGTTTCAATCGTGGCGGCAAATACAATCGGCGCCGTTTGGTCATCGCCCTTCACAAAGTCGATTCGCATCACCGGAATCGACTTGCTGGGATAGATCGCCAAGTAACGCATTTGATGTGAGCCTACCATGAATGCAAATTCCGACTCTGGCACGTCATGGCGACGAATGTAGTCAGCAAAGTGGACTCCGTTCTTGAAGTCGGTTACTTCCTTCGTGCCGTCTTCGAAATGCACTTCAACGCTCATCGAAGTCGATCTCTCCCGTCCATAGGGATGGCCCCAACCGCTGACGCCGGACAACAAGTGGATCGCACTTGCTGGTTGACCAACGTGAACACTTGCTCGCTTGGGCATCTTTCTGGAGACGCTGCCCAACGGTCCATTCAATAGGATGATGTTCTTGACCTTGCCATCCTGTGGGTCTGCAACGTGAAAGGGTACTCCTTTGAAGGTCTGCGTTTCCCATCCTGGGACAACCATTCGCTCGCCACCGTTGAACATTCCTTGATCTTGGTCGCTTGAGATCGTTGCCCCAGCCGCAAAGTCCACCGGCTGGAAGGATCCACGCTGCGTGAGAAACTCCAACAGGTCGGTCAGTTCCTTCCGGCTCAGTTCCTTCTCGATCCCTTCTGGCATCAGCGACTTACGCGTCCCAGTAAACTCTTCGATGTCTTCTCTTAAGACGGTCGTTTTCTTACCTTCGGCATCAAAAAATTCCAGCGCCGTACGAGATTCGGACGCCAACATTCCGTTGATGACCAGACCATCGACCGTCACAGCCGTGTACAAACGAAAGTTGCTTTCGACACTCTGGTTCGGATCTAAGATGTGGGTGAGAAGCTCCTCTTTTGGATGAACAGACATGCCGGTCAGGTCAGGCCCAATGGCCGCGCCTTCGCCCGAGTGTTTGTGACACTTGGCGCAAACTTTTCGGAAAGCCAACAAACCAGCACTCGCATCGCCGGTTGTCTTCGTAATCGACGCGTACTCCTCCAAGACTCTTTTTCGATCGGCATTCGGAAGCGCACCGCCGCGGGCCAAGATAGATTCTGCACGGCGACGTACGTTCCGATCGGGATGACGCGTTAGGTTCTGGCGCTGATTCAGGGCTAACTCCGCCAATTGAACGTCGCCTGAGTCGATTGCGTCGAGCAATAAAGGAATCAGCTCACGACGTCCTAGCAGCATTTGCACGGCACGAGTCCGAACGGACGGAGTGGCCGAGGCCATGTGCTTGATCACCTTTGGTCCCAGTTGCGATGCACCGCTTTGAGCAAGCGAAGACATGAGGCCTTCCGCTAATTCGGGCTCAGTTTGCGTGTTGATGCGTTCCAAAACAGACTCGACCACAGAGTCGCTACTTGCTTGAAAGCGAACCAGTTCGTTGGCCGCGGCGACGCGGTCTGTAGTCGCGTTGTCGTCTGCATCAACCTTAGCGAGCAAATCGTTGACGATCGCCTGCGAGTACTTCGCCAGTTTCGTACTTCCCCAAATGCCCGCAAGTCGCAGGAGTTGACCTCGCCCACCGGTGTCGAGACGATTCACCAACAGTTCAAGACTCTGCTCCAACATAGCGGACATTTGGGGCTTTTGGTCCGCAGGCCATCCCTCCGCGATACCAGCAACAGTCGTTTGGGCGACGTTGGGATTCCCTTCGCCCAATGCAGCGATCAAATCCGATATGGAATCTTTGGGCGCAGAGCGACCGTAATGTTCGGCCACGATTGCGATGCGTTCTGCTAGGCGTGGAGTGAACCCTTCCGAATTCGCAGCAACTGCCGCTAGGAATTCGTGGCTGTGACTAGCGGCTGCGGCCACCAACGCATCGCCCAACCATTTGTCGTTTCCGATATCTGGACGACTGGCCGCGGAAGCCAGTTTCTTGCCGGCCTCTTCGTTGCTCGGCAAATCAGCCAGCGCCAACATCGCCGCCAGTCGAACCTGCGGATGCGGATCGTCTAACACCCCGCTCTCGAGAATTGCCGTGACCGACGCTACCTCATTCGGCTGCACTTGGATTGCGTTGCGGCGAACTCCCGCAGACGGATGTTTGAGTGCCGCTCGCGCAACGCTTGTGACCGTATCGTTATCACCGTCTAGTGCACCAAGTCCTTTAAGCGTCCACAGGGCGTGAATGGCTGCGGTATTCAGTCCGATCTGGTCGACAGTTTCATTGCGAACCAGATCCATCAAAGTGGGAACCACGGAAGTATCGCCGCGTTCGACAAGCAATCGTTGGGCATGCTTCCTCCACAACATCACGTCGCTACGGAGCGTTTCGACCAACTTTCGGGAAGATGCGTCCGCCAATGACTTAGGTTGGGGCTTCGGCGCATCGTCATAGACCAAGCGATAGATCCGGCCGTGTTTCTTATCTCGCAAGTCCGAGATGTACGCATTGCCTCGGCCGTTTTCGAAGCCTTTTGGCGTTGGATTGTGTTGGATGATGAAGTTGTACCAATCGATAACCCAAACGTTTCCGTCCGGTCCAATTTCCGACATGATTGGTGCCGACCATTCGTCATCACTGGCCAACAGATTAAAGCTGTACTTCGATCGAAAGTCCGCGCCGTCGGGACGAATCACAAACGAACCAACCAAATGCCCTGTTGGTCCGTTCACGAACGAAACGCGGTTCCAATATTCTTGTGGGTAATTCCGCGCGGTATAGAGTGCATGGCCAGCGCCGGCTGTGTAGCCACCGTGCTGGTCAACCTGACGAACTTTGTCCGTCACTGGTTTGAATAGGTGACTTTCTGCGATCGTGCCTAGCACGAGTGATGGAGTCCACCCTTTGACTGCCTCGTAGTACCGATTCGCAATCGGCATGTAGACGCTTGGGTTGTGATTGGCCGTGGAACCGAAAATGATTCCCTCTTCACTGATCCCCAGCCCCCAGGTGTTATTGTTCGTCGAGCGAATGAACTCGATCTCGCTGCCGTCGGGGCGGAAACGCCAAAAGCCAGCAGCAAAGCGCAGATCCGATTCGTCATCAGCATCCGGTGGAACCGGTCGCGAACCGTTGTACCCCTGCATGGCCCAGACCCAGTTGTCCAAACCGTACTGAAAGTTACTCACACCGCCGTGCGTGTCACGTTGATTCCAGCCGGTGAACATGACCTTCCGCACGTCAGCCATATCATCGCCATCGGTGTCCTTCAGAAAAACCGTGCGTGTTCCATCTTGGACAACGACGCCGCCATCATGAAATGTCAGCGTCGTGGGAATACTCAGTTTTTCAGCAAAGATGGTGAACTTGTCAGCTTTCCAATCACCATCGGTGTCTTCGCAGATTCGAATCCGATCTCGACCACTACCTTCCGGCTGAAGTTCGTTGGGATAGTCATACGTTTCGGCGACCCAGAGTCGACCTCGTTCATCCCACGTCATCGCGTTCGGCTTGCCAGCAAGGTCCGGGTCGGAAGCAAACAACTCAAGATGAAAGCCCTTGGGCGTTACATAGTGCTTGATCGATTCCTCGGCCGGCAGCGGCTTTTGCATCATGTTCAGCGGTTTTTCCTGAACTCCCCAACGGTTGCTTGGCGGGTAGTTCGGAATTTTCGCGCCGACGTCGACGTACTCAAACTGAGCGACATCTGTTCTAGGTTTCGTCATCTCCGGAATCGGAAACGGCATATCCTGAAGGTAGCTACCAGCTTTTGCCGGATCGTCACCAGCGGCCCAACGAATGCCTCGCTCGACCAAGTTCTGAAAACCAGCATTGCTCCAGGTGCGCTGATCGTGGCCCCAAGCTGTGTAGAAAACTCGGCCCTCGCCATGCGTTCGCACCCACGTCCACGGCTCGCGACCTTTGTCGTCGACCCGATACGCCAGAACCGTTCGATTCTTTTCGTTGTGGAGGTGATGAACGTAGGTCTCGTCCCAACTCTCGAATCCTCCGAATCCATTCAGGATTGGATGATTCGAATTGGCCAATTCCGTGCGAAACACTCCCGTACCGTGGCTTTTGAACTGTCCGCCCATTAATGCAACGATTTCTGCGTTGTTGCGAAAGCAATAGGTCGCGCAATGTAGTGGCACGAAGCCTCCGCCGCTTTTGACGTAGTTCAGCAACGCGTCTGCCTGCGGGTCCTCGATGCGATCGATGTTGGCGTACAACACCAGCGCGTCGAAGGTCCGCAACTTCGGCAAGTTGAGATCATTGAGATCTTCTGTGTAGCTCAGTTCGACTCCCCGTTTCGCCAACACAGGTTGCAACTGTTCAAAGCGATCGCGTGGCCGATGATGCCCCTGGTCTCCGAGGTAGAGCACGTTGAGTTCAGCATGCACCACGCTTGCGATCAGACAGAGCAAACTAGTGATTAGTGGCAGTTTCATGTTGGTGCTGAGGGTTCGGGGAATGAGTCGAGAGTGACCGCAATGAAAGGGCAGATCTAACCGAGCGTGAACTCTGGCAAGTGTATGCGTTCACCGTCCTTCATGGCTGAATCGTGCGCACAAATACCAACGCACGTCCAGTTGGCACTGGTAACGGCGTTCGGCCATGGATCACGATCTTCCATCAATGCACTTGCGAATTCGTGTACCAAATGCGGGTGCGAGCCGCCGTGACCACCACCTTGGACAAACGACAGGTGTTCGGCGTCGTGGATTTCCTGAGGCAAAGTGAACTTGCGAATTTCTTCAGGAAGCAAATGGGCAAAGTCAGGAACTTCGATCTTCTCCGGAATTTCGGGCTCCGGCTTCTTCGCCGTATGGATGACGTGAGGTTCGTTTTCGATCAGCGTCCATTCGAAACTCTTTTTCGTTCCATAGACATCGAAGCTTTCACGATATTGACGCGCGACGTCATAGAGGAAACGCCAGATGTGCGCCGTCAGGTCGGAGTCTTTGAGTTTGATGTGGCAACTCTCCACGGCAAACTTGTTACCAGACTTCTCCGCGATGCTGTCTCGCACAGTACCCGAACCGTAGCAACTAACGTGCTCGGCCAGACTATCAGTCAATCCCAAGCAAGGGCTGACTACGTGGGTGGCATAGTGCATGGGAATCATCTCTTCCCAGTACGATGGCCAACCATCCATGTCCTGAGGATGCGACGCGGATAGATGCTGGATCTTGCCAAGTTCACCTTTTTCATAAAGCTACTTGATGAATAAGAATTCCCGACTGTAGACAACCGTTTCGGCCATCATGTATTTCAGTCCGGTTTCCTTGACCTTCTCGACAATCTGACGGCACTCGTCGATCGTCGTTGCCATCGGCACCGTGCACATCACATGTTTGCCAGCGTCAAGCGCCTTCAAAGACATCCACGCGTGATCTGGAATTGGACTGTTGATATGCACGTAGTCGACATCTGAGTCATTCAACACGTCGTCATAGTTGGTGTAGCGTTTTTCGATTCCGAACTGATCCCCAGTCTTGTTCAGTTCCTCCTCGTTGCGACGGCAGATCGCCAACACATTCGTGTTCGGGTGGTTTTGGTAGATCGGGATAAACTCGGCGCCGAACCCAAGGCCAATCATTGCCACGTTGTAGGTCTTAGACATGAATCGATTTCCGTGCTTCAAGGTTTGCCCAGCAGAAATGGCTCAAAACGCGGCAACGCAATGCAGGCGTAGCGACGAGTTCACCAAACAGCTGCAATTTAGAGGTGTAAGCCACTTGAATCCATGAGATTCTGCGCCCATCACTTGAACAATTTCACGCTACAATCTCGCTAAGAATCAGCCCACCCCACCCTCCGCTTGAACATTTGCGACACAGGAATTCCCATGGAACGTCGACAGGTCGCACTGCTCATCGAGACCTCGAACGACTATGCACGAGGCTTGCTACATGGGATCACGGACTACATTCGAAAGCATGAAGCCTGGTCGGTCTATCTTCCCGAACAGGAACGAGGAGCGGCGCCACCGCCATGGCTCGATCGGTGGAAAGGCGATGGAATCATTGCCCGTATCGAGAACGAGCAAATTGCAAAGGCCGTGAAACGATCCAAGCTGCCTACGGTCGATGTCAGCGCGGCTCGTGGGCTGGAAAACGTGCCTTGGGTAGAAACTGACGATCAAGCGATCGCGGAGATTGCGGCCAACCATCTGTTCGAGCGAGGATTTCGTCACTTCGGATACTGTGGTGTCGAAGGCTTCAATTGGTCTACGTGGCGACAGCAGAATTTCACAGAGCGGATCGAAGCAACCGACGCGGTTTGTCATGTTCACAACGTGCCGAGTCGGCAACAGAGAGGTTTCTCGTGGAGTCGTGAACGACAACGACTGCGAGGTTGGTTGAAACGATTACCAAAACCGATCGGAATCCTGGCGTGCTACGACATTCAGGCTCAACAATTACTGGACGCGTGTCGCGAAGAGAATCTCGCCGTGCCAGAGGAGGTGGCTGTCGTCGGCGTGGACAACGACGAACTGCTCTGCAACTTGGCAATGCCACCATTGACCAGCGTTGCGCCGGATAGCAGACGGTCGGGTTACGAGTCCGCGGCGCTCTTGGATCGCATGATGGCTGGAGAACAAGTTTCTGATGACGCACATCTGATTAAGCCACTGGGAATCGTCACACGCCAATCGACCGACGTCCTGGCAATCAGCGACCCTGACGTTGCCACGGCTGCCCGTTACATTCGCGAGCGCGCATGTCAGGGAATCAATGTCAACGATGTCGTCAGGCACGTCCCGCTAACACGAAGAGTCCTAGAGCATCGATTCCAAGAGCTTTTGGGCCGGACGCCTCACGCAGAAATCGCACGCTACCGACTGAATCGTGTCAAGCAACTGCTGACCGAGACGGACTTACCGCTTGCCAAAGTGGCCGAGCGATCGGGATTTCGACACGTGGAATACCTGACCGTCGCGTTCAAAAAGCAGACCGGTATGCCACCCAGTAAGTACCGAAAATTGCATTCTACTAGCTAAGCTCGCGCACAGGGTTTGCGAGCGACGCAGCGTGCTGCAGCGATCAATTAGAAGCCGAAATCCATGTACTTTTCACGGCGCGAAAGCACGGAAGGTAGCGGGTTGGACAAGTAGTAGGCACGCATCGTGGTGAGTTCCAACATCTCCTTCAGTACTGCTGGCTCAGAACTCTTGCCAAGCGCGATTGCGTCAACCAGCGACACCGGTTTCTCGTACTTCACCACACGTGTTGTGGACTTATCCAGATCAGCCATTTCTAACACGCGATCGATAGCGTCCTCAACAAAACCGATCTCATCAACCAACCCCGAGGCTTTCGCTTGCTGAGCGGTAAAGACTTCGCCCGTAGCAAGGACGTCCAGATCCTCCGGCTTCGCAGCGAACTTCGGACGCCCAGACTTGATCACATCTTTGAATCGATTGAAGGCATGATCAATGTATTGCTTGATCACTTGACGATCGTCCTCGGTCATTTCACGCGTCATGCTTAGCATGTCTTTGCGCGGATGCGTGGCAATCGAGTCGTCCACAACGTCAAAACGCTTCATGAGCCCAGCAACGTTGTAGTGAGGAATGATGACACCAATCGAACCCGTCGTGGTCATTGGTTCGGCGAAGATGCAATTCTCTTGATCTCCGACAGCCATCGCGATGTAGTAACCACCGCTGGCCGCGATACTGCCCATGCTGACAACCATCGGCAGTTCACGTTCCTCTCGCAACTTCACCAAGTGGTGATACATGAAGTCGGATCCGTACACCGTTCCGCCGGGCGAGTCGACGCGGAGCACGATTCCCTTGATGCTCTTGTCCTTGCGAATCTGGTCGATCTGCCGTTTTACAAAGCCCTGCCCGCTCATAATGACACCAGAAGCGTCGAGCACCGCGATCTTGTTGGCTGTTGCCTCTTTAGATAGTGAGTGATAGCGTTCTTCGATGCTTCCCTTGTTGTCGAAGTAGCTCTTGTTGGAGCTGTAGACACCGAACGCCGCGACCAAGCAAAGTCCCGCCACGAGCCAGCCCAGCCAACCTAAGAACCTGCCCCAGCCGCCGGGCTGACTTGCAACGATATAGATTGGCTGTGAGGGAGACATGCGAGTGACGTTGGTTCCCAACAGCGAACTTTTCGGACGCTCAGGAAGCGGAGGCGTGCTGGGTTCGGGACTATCGGATGCTGGCTCGGTCATGGTCTCAAATCCGGGGGATCGGAAGTACGTAGGAATTATTCGCGTTTGGAAGGATAGCAAGTGGCGTTGGCAAGCTGAGTACCCGGTAGCTAACGCAGCGACTGTCTCCCGTGACGCATATTCTAGGCTTCCAGCGAGAAATTGCCCAAAACGCCAAGAGAATCCCGCTTGCCTATTGAGGTTGCCCTACTTCACCTGTCCTCGTAGATTTGTGAACTGGTTATGTCGCGTGTCTGGCGCGACGCATAGGAGTCTGATGTCATCGGTCGCATGTGACCGTACGAGTTGGAAGGTATTCCAAGTGATTGTTGCTGCCTCAACGGAATGTTTTAGCGACCTGCCACTTCCCGACGTTTACGAGAAACTGTTGTCCTTAGAGTACACCGCAGTTGAAGTGAGCATTGATGAAGCTGGTGTGCAACTGAAGCCATCGGAGGTCCGTGAAAGCCTTGATAAGGCGATCGCGGTGTGCCGGGACATCCATCGAATGGATATGGTTGCTTATAAGGTATCTGCAGCACCGGGCGAGAACTTCTACGAAGACTTTCAAGCTTGTTGCAAGCTGGCAAAGGCCACCAAAATTTCGTCGATCACCGTCCCTTCCTCCGAATTGGGAACGCCCTTCAACGAAGAAGTTGAACGGCTTCGCAAGATGGTCGATCTGGCGAACGAAGAAAGCGTCGTCGTCAGCATTAAGAGCGAACTGGGCCGACTCTCAGAAGACCCCGATACATGCGTGGTATTGTGCGACAACGTCAAAGGACTGGGAGTCGCGTTGGACCCAAGCCACTATGTGGCGGGACCGCATCGCAAGCGTGGTTTCGACAACCTGATTAAGTACACGTACAACGTCTACCTCCGCGATTCGACGGAAACTGATCTACAAGTACGCGTGGGGCAGGGCGAGATTGATTACGGAAAGTTGATTAATCAACTGAACCGCGAAAAGTACGACCGTGCTTTGACGATTCACATGACCGACATCCCCGACGTGGACCACAGCGCCGAAATGCGCAAGCTACGCCTGCTACTGGAAAGCTGGCTGTGATCCGACGCCGCGGCGTCTACAGATTTACTGTGCACTTAGTGTGATCTGCTGAATGTCCATCACGGCATTCTTGGCTTTGGAGACGACCTTTACGGTCACATTGCAGGGTTTGCCTGCTTTCAATTCCACGGCCCCGAGTTTGACATCACGCCAAGCCTGAAAGCCGCCGGTTGCCTCGACCTTGAACGGGATCTTCTGATCGCCGATTGTAATTTCGATCTCGCTTCCACCCTGCCCATTTCCGCACCCATAGCGTAGCCCTACCTGGTATTGCCCGGACTTGGTCGGCTGGCAGGACCATTCGGCCCAGTCCTTTTCCTTCACCCAATACCCGACAGTATTCTTGTGCGGTTGCGGTTCAAATCGCAGCATCTCACCATGCACGATAGAGTAGCGAGAGTGCAACTCAATCAAGTCGCCGGACTGCTGAACCAGTGGCGGCTTCTCGGCAGCCTCTTTTGCGGGCTCGTTTAGAGTCAGCTCAACGACTGGCATCAAGTTGCGTTTCGGCTTTTCACCCAGCTTGATCGCCCAGTCTGCAACATTCGGCGTCACCTTCAACTCGTCATCACTTCCAATCAACTTGGCGGTCTTAATGGAGTTGTGTAGGCGCGGAATCAGCAAAACACCATCCTTCGGCCAAACGTTCACATGCAGAAAGAGGCGATTGCCTTTGGTTGTCGCCACGCCCCACTTCGCGCGTTTGGCAAACGGGTTGGGCCCAACTTCGTAGATCGTATGCTGGTGTGTGCTCAACCAACGATTTAGTGCTCTTGGCATGTCCTCGTTGGTCGCATCTTTCTTTAGCAGCCCGGCACCACCGCTGGCCGATAACCGTGCAAGCGCTCGAACTATCGCTCGGGCCTGATTGCTGCCCTGCTTTCGATTCCCTTGCTGACCAAACGCTTCTGTCGCGCAAGCACCGGCGAGCAAACAAACGCCGACTAATCCTGTGACAAACGTAGATGTAAGTGATTTCGTCATTCTATAATCTCCTGTGATGCGGCTATCTTAGCCGCCCCCAACCGCTCCGTCTCGTACTGACAGAACAATAAAGATGCCTGATCATCAACTGACACCTGGACAAGACATCAAGCTGGCCGATTTAACGACCGACGGAAAGGCTCTTGCCAGCAGCCGCAAAGAAGCAGAAAAAGAATTCAGAAAGCTACGTGACGAGCTGATTGAACTACAGGCGTGCATGTATGCAGAAGACAAGCACAAGCTGCTGGTTGTTTTTCAGGCAATGGATGCCGGGGGCAAGGATGGCACGATCCGGAAAGTCTTTAAGAGAGTTAACCCACAGGGCGTTCGTGTGCATTCCTTCAAAGCACCTTCAAAGGAAGAGCTTGCTCACGACTATCTCTGGCGGGTCCACAAAGTCGTTCCACCGCGCGGCCTGATTGGCGTGTTCAATCGGTCTCACTATGAAGACGTCTTGGT
>CAYQMZ010000049.1:5097-18497 GCA_964418725.1 uncultured Pirellulaceae bacterium | reverse complement strand
ATGTGTTCGTAGCTCAATACACACCGGCCTACCAACAAGGACAAATGCCCACGCCGTACTATGACGCGAACGACGGTGATCCCGCCTACTTGCTGCTAAACGACGGCAACGGCCGCTTCACTGACGTCACCGAATCAGCGGGACTAACGGTGTATCGAAACCGACGGACCTACAGTGCCTCGTTGGTGGATATCGATTCGGACAACGATCTCGATCTGGTACGGGTTAGCGACTACGCCGGCGTCGATGTATTTACAAACGATGGCAAAGGTCAGTTTTCAGAAGCGACTCAGCGCCTTGGCACGAAACGACATCTGTTCGGAATGGCCCATGCCTTCGGCGACTATAACCTAGACGGCATGCTCGATATTTACGCGATTGGCATGAGCAGCACGACCGCTCGTCGCTTGGACGCGATGAAACTGGGACGTAACGATCGCCCAGACATTCATCAAATGCGAGCGGCGATGGGGTTTGGAAACCGAATGTACTTGGCGAACGGCAAAGGAGGCTTCACGACGCCCAGCTTTGCAAATCAGGTTGCCCGCACAGGCTGGTCCTGGGGCACGACTGCGCTGGACTACGATCTGGACGGCGACGAAGACATCTACGTTGGAAACGGTTTCCGTTCAGGCGATTCATGCGAAGACTACTGCAGCACATTTTGGCGACACGACATCTACGCGGGAGATTCAAACGCGAATCCAAAGATGGCAAACATCTTTGCCAATTCAATGTTGCGACTGAACCAGCGTTCAATTTCGTGGAACGGCTACGAACACAACGCGTTGCTACAAAACATTGACGGTAAGCAGTTCACGAATGTCGCACACTTGATGGGAGTCGGATGCGAGTTTGACTCGCGATCCGTCATTGGTACGGACCTCGACGGCGACGGACGTCAAGACTTAATCGTCAGCGATTATGAGTTTGTCGGACGAGGCTTTATCAGCTCCATTCACGTGTACCGAAACCAACTGCAAACTGGAAACAATTGGATCGGATTCCGTCTGTACGACGACGGCATCGCAAGCGGACTCTCGGGAGCAACGGCCCGATTGGAGGCAGGTAGTCGCGTCCAAGTTCGCCAACTGGTGAATGGCGATTCCTTTGCGTCGCAACACGACAATGTTTTCCACTTCGGACTAGGCGACGTATCCAAAGTCGATCAAGTCACGATTCAACTACCCAATGGCGAAACCAGCACGATCAAGAATCCGCGTCTCAATCGGTACCACGGTGTTGTGGCGAAGTAGCTTCTTGGTGATTTCTTCACGTCAGCAATCCTTGTACGGATTTCTAGCGAACTAAGTGATCTCGCTAACCGTACTAGCGCAGTTACATCTGAGAGAGCTTGAATTTCTCGGCCTCCAGCTAAACTTCAGCAACTGTCGTAGCGAACAGCGACGGAGCACTCTTCGATTCCCTTCCGAATTCTGGCGAAGTCGTCTTCGGCAGAGCCAGCTACATGTGTACGGTTTTGCGAACGCTCGCCATCCAACCAACTACTGATTCTGCCAATTGAGTCCAAGTGAAACCAACATACGTTCTGTACCTGCTTCTCGCTTCCGCCAGCGGAGCAGCCGCTTTGTCACACGAGTTGTTGTGGACTCGTCGACTGGTTGACATCTTGGGCGCGGGAGGTGAAGCCACCACTTTGACGCTCGGGTGCTTCTTTTGTGGTCTTTCGTTGGGTGCCGCCATCGCAGCAAGGTTTTTACGACTGCGTGGCGACGCTTGGAAAACACTCGCGCGACTCGAATTTGCTATCGCAGTGTTAACTATTCCAGCGGTTTTGCTGCCCAGCTGGACATCCTGGGTTTGGCCTACCTTGGGACCCGAGGTTCTCACGTCTTGGTTCGGCCGATTCACGAAGCTCGCGATTAGCGGGGCCGTCGTACTGCCTCCCGCAACTGCTATGGGAATGACGTTGCCCGTCTTGATAGTCGCGATTAGCAGAGTCCAAATCGAGAACTACCGCAGCAATGTCTGGGTTTACGCTTTCAATACACTGGGTGGTGCGTTCGGTCTACTGGTGACTTCCGTTTGGCTGCTGCCTTCCTTCGGAGTATTGGGCTGCATGCTGATCGCCGCGTTAACTAACGTTGGCGTTGGCGTACTTGCATTGCTGCTCAGTAGCCGTCAGCCGGCCATCGCCAAGCCGCAGCAACTGCGAGACGTCCAGTCTACGAAGACCTCCACGTCAGAGGCTGAGCCTCCAAGAATGTGGCTGTTGGTGATGGCTGGATTCTCCGGCTTCGCCGTTTTGGGACTAGAAGTGGTGGTCATTCGACTGCTCTCGCTGGTCGTGCCGTCTTCTTTCCAAGCGACCAGTTCTGTGCTGCTTGCCGTGATTCTACTCTTGGGCGTTGCCGCACTACTGGTTCCGATGTTGCTGCGCCTGTTCCCACGTCCAATACTGTTGCTGGCACTTGCGCTTTGCGGTGCCGCTGTCACTAGCGCACTCGCGCCGCTGATCCTCTACGGTCGAACAAAGCAATTGATTGATGTACCCCATCTCGTTGCCATCGATGACAGAGCAATAGACGGTCTGCTGGGCTTTCAAATGGAAGTCCTATCGGTTGCACTCGTTACGGTTGGTCCTGCTCTGCTGCTGGCAGCCATGGTATTTCCCATGCTGCTGGCCTGCATCGATAGGGGGAAAACCGACAACACTGGGCGTGTGTGGGCCACACTTTTGGCCGTGAACGGTATCGGTGGACTGCTCGGAACAATTACGGCGGAGCGCATACTGATCCCTGGGTTCGGGATCTACGGTGCCATGGTGGTGGCCGGGGTATCACAGGCGATCATCGCCTGTTTCGCAGTGATATCGATTTCCGAACGCCGGCGATGGTGGCTGGTCCTACCCGGTGGCATTGCGCTTCTATTTTGCCTGCTCCTGCAGCGACAGGTCACGAAACTTCCTTACATCAGCCCGCACACGAAATTCAAGTACGAATTACTGGAGGCCCGGTTCGGCAAGGAGGGAATTTGCTGCGTGGTAGAGACACAAACCGGCTCCAAGGGCATCATGGTTAACAACCAATATCTGCTCGGGACTTCAGGTGTTTACGATGCTCAACGGCGTCAAGTCTCCATCCCCCTGATGCTTCATAAATCCAGTTCCCATGATGTTGGCGATTCAAGCGCGAACGTGTGCTGCCTTGGACTCGCGACGGGCATTTCAGCCGGTGCGGCGTTGGACTTTGACAAAGACATTCGTGTCACGGCAGTCGAATTGTCGCCACTAGTGATCTCCGTGGCAAAGGATTACTTCTCCAATGAAAATCGCAACCTTGCAGACGACCCTCGGGGCACAATCGTCGCAGAAGACGCTCGCACATACATGGCAGCCGTCCCGAACACTTACGATGTCATTGCAGGAGACCTGTATCGCCCCTATGGCTCGGGACAAGGACGACTCTATTCGGTTGAGCACTTTCGAAATGTCCGTCAGGCGTTGCGAGCCGACGGTATCTATTGCCAGTGGATTCCCGCATACCAAATTACGGAGGAACACTTCAACACAATCGCTGCTTCGTTTGTAAGAGTGTTTCCCGAGGCGATCCTGCTTTGTGCCGATTCCGATTCGAAGCACCCAATGTTAGGTCTGCTTGGGACGAACGATTCCGAACTTTCCGAACTGGCACAGAGGGAAATTGAAGACCGCTGCAACCGCTTCGCTGATCGAGTTGACTTTGATCCGAAACTCCGAACGCCCGGTTTCGCAAAAGCCCTTTTCGTTCGCCAGTTGACACCGGAACAGTTCGAGAATGTCGAAGCCAACACGCTTGATAATGCCATCCTTGAGATTTCCGCCGGTCTACATCGTGCCACACACGATCGGAGGCCGTCCAAATCCAAGAACCAGCAGGATTCTTACCTACGTGGGCACGCCTGGAGAGCATTCCTGCAGAAGATGAGACAATCAACGGGCGCGGATCAAATGACGCAGTGACGCTGATCGCTCTCGCAATGCAGCGTTGAATCGTCACCGCAAACTGGCATGTCTCATCGAGTTGAGTACATCGCGCGACGCGATCGGACTGAGCGAAAATGAATAACGCGACAGCGACGACGAATTGTTGCGTTCACACCTTGACTTTCTGTGCGCGGTTGACATGATACGGGAGGTCGGGCCGCTTACCATCTTCATCGGTAGGCTCCAAGTTGACACGACATCGTTTGCTACGAGCGGTTGCGCTCCTCAGTTTTCTCACCCTCCACGTGCCCGGGTATGGCCTGCATGCGCTGGTAGGTATTGAACACGGTGAATCGTCCGTTCGGACACAACATTGCTGCCAGCTTTGTGTTACAGCATTCCCCAGTACAAGTCAGCCCGATGTCCCTTCCGACACGGATGCAGAAGGTCATTGTTTCGTCTGCGATCAACTCGCGGTCGTGGCCGTCGCACCGTTACCTTGCGTTTGGACGTTGTCCGGCCCAGTCGGCCGCCTCCCGGAAGCGAAGTGCACCCTCATCGCTCGCCACGCAGCGATTTGCTATTTCGCGAGAGGCCCACCAATTCCGGCTCTTCAACAGGGACTCCCGTATCGTCACGCATTCGCGTGATCGCTGTTGAGCTTTTCTGAGTTCTCACTCTAATCCCTCCAACTGTTTACGCAGATGCGTTCACGGTTTACGTAACCGTTGCGCGCCGACTGCTACAAGAGCGAATGAATCCCAACGAATTAAGACTGGATATTGCGCCCCGTCGCACATCGATGCGGTGGGCTGATTTGACCGGACTTGTAGCCTCAATCGGGTGCGCAATCCACTGCGCCGCGATGCCGATTGTTATCGGGTACCTGCCTGCGTTGGGTCTGGACTGGATTGCCACACAAGGCTTTCACCAAGTGATGGCGGTTCTGTGTAGTTTGATCGCGATTTCCGCGTTCCTACCGGGCTGGCGGAAACATCAAAGGCTGATGCCGGCAGCGGTGGGGCTCGTCGGGCTGGCACTCATTTCCAGCCACGCCTTTTTCGCTGATGACTGTTGCGCAGACGGCATCTGCACCCAACCCGATGCAGCGGTTTGTTCAGACGACACGTGCGAATTCTGCGAAAGCCAAACGGAGACTCGGGACGCTGGAGATAGCGACTTGCTCACTTCTGTCACGGCAAATGACGCAGATCCCGTTGCTGCTGCGACGACCACTGCCGAATCGTCAGCAGGCAAGAGCACTTTCAGTTTCTTCGATCTGCTGAATCGGCTCGTCACACCGCTTGGAGGAGTCTTTCTCATTTGTGCCCATGTGTTGAATCATCGCCTCGCATGCCTTTGCTGCCAGGGTGAGCAACCTTGTGATGGAAAGGCTGCTTGACGGTGTCCGTCGTAGATCAACACAGAATGTCCAAGCGAGAACTCAACAGACGCAGACGTCGTCTTGGAGAACGCCAAGTGATCGCATCGGAGTACGAGCAGTATCGGGCAGTTAGCTTTGGTGCCGTCCTAACGTTGGCAATGGGCGTTACATCTGCGCCAATCATGTTTGTGGCCCAATCTAATCCGCTGCTGCTGATCTTTCCACTCATCGCCATGATGTTTGGTGCGTACACGATCTTCAGCCTGCGGGGACGGCAAAGCGAGTACACAGGCTACGGATATGCACGTTCGGGTCTGGCCATTGCGTCACTGTCTTTCTTTCTCGGGACATTCACTGCGATCTACACCTACGCAACAGAAGTTCCAACTGGGTACGAACGGATATCGTTTTCGGATCTACAGCCCAGCCCGCAGCGAAAAGACATTCTCCACTCGCCTAAAGCTGAGTCGCTGGCGGACCAGCAAGTGTTCGTGAAGGGATATGTGTATCCCGACGGACAGCTCGACAACATCAAGCAATTCGTCTTGGTGCCGGACATGGGTACGTGCTGCTTCGGAGGCCAGCCCAAGCTGACTGACATGATTCAAGTCACGCTGAAAGACCCTTTACGCACGAAGTACTCGTTCACACGCCGAAAGTTTGCCGGCACATTTCGCCTCACGGCTTCCTCCGCGGACAAACTAGGAACCGTGATCTATCACCTCGACGCCGATTACGCAAAGTAGGCCGTCAACTTCCCAATAGTTATCTCTCCCTCGATTTCATTTCCCCGATCTCAAACTAAGTGCAATTCAGTGAAGCTACACCCCAAGAAGAATAAAACGCCGCAAATCGAACAACTCGAACTACGGCAACTCCTTACCACGACGCCGATTTGGAACGATCCCGTCATCGTCGAAACAAACATCAACGAAGTCATCTACGTCGAGGGCGCGGACATCAGCGACGATGGCGTCGATGATGCAGTGGCGGCCGGACCAAATGTCCTGCTCTTCGTAAGTAATCGCGACGGAACGTTCGCCGACGCCCAAGAGCTGACATCTGATGGCGTTGGATACGGGATGACGCTCGCAAGAGACGTTGACGGTGACGACGACTTGGATGTGATTGCCAGTTCTTCAGCAAAGGGCATCATCGTCATCAAAAACAATGGCGACGGAACGTTTGCTGAGGAAGAATCTGTCACAGAACTTCCCGGCATCATTCGCTTGAGCGCCGCAGATATGGACGGTGATGGCGACACGGATGTCGTTTCCGGAAGTTACTCGGACAAACGGCTTGCGTGGCACGAAAACCGTGGTGACGGCACGTTTGAACCGGCCGCAATCATCAATGAAGGTGTTGAGGGTTTGTTCTCTGTCAAAACTGCCGACCTCAACGGCGACGGGCGACCGGAAATCGTGACCGCCGAATTTGGCGAAGACAATGCAGTCGGGCTTTACCTCAACACGGAAACGGGCTTCGAACGCTCGACTATTTCCAATAATCTGAACGCACCACTGGCCGTGGAAGTCGCCGACATCGACGGTGACGGAGACGACGACGTTGTCGCAGCGGCGTACTACGGCGATGACATCGTTTGGTACGAGAACGATGGAGATGCTAACTTCGAAAAGAATGAAGTGGGAGAAGTCAGCGACGAAGTGATTGGCACGTTTCGAGTCCAGGCAGCAGACTGGGACAACGATGACGATCTAGATCTGATATCAGTTTCTTCCAATGACGACAAAGTTGCGTTTCACGAGAATCTCGGCGGCGGAAACTTTGCCGAACAAGCCGTGATCTTCGACAACTGGTCCAGCCCGACAGCTGGAACTCCAGCTGACATCGATGGCGATGGCGATCAAGACTTGCTCGTCGCCTCGTACGCAGACGATACGCTGCTGTGGGTCAAGAACGATACCGTTCGTGATGATACGCGTTTCCAATCGCAAACGATCATCTCGGACGAGCTTTCTGCAGTGTTCGTTGTCGACGCCGTGGACCTCAACGGCGATGGTAGTCGCGATCTACTTGCGGCGTTGACCGGCGCGAATCAGATTGCTTGGGCACCAAACGACGGGAGCGGAGACTTCGGGGAAGTCCAGATCATTGACACGCAAGACGGTTCGCCGCTTTTCGCGGGTGCCGCTGACCTCGACGGCGACGGAGACAACGATGTCTTCACAACTTCTGCGTTTAGTGCCAACGAGATCTCTTGGTACGAAAATCTGGGTGACGGAAGCTTTGGCGAGCAGCAACTGATCGAAGGCAACCTGGGCGAACCACGTTGGCTGGATGCAGCGGACGCGGACGGCGACGGAGATCTCGATCTCTTTGGTTCGACGCACGATGACAGTCGCTACTTCTGGTACGAAAACAGGCTGAACGAAGACACATCCGACTTTGTGCTCGCTCAAGTCATCGACGATGCTGAGGGGGAAGGATCCAATAAGATCTTTGCTCTCGATATGGACGGCGATGGCGACTTGGACGCCTTCACGGCGTCATCAACCCCGACAGAGTCCAGACCATTCGCGTGGTACGAAAATGATGGTACGGGCAACTTCACCAATCCAACCGTGATCGCGGACTCCACCGTATCGAAGTGGTACGCTCGCCCGGCAGACATGGACGGCGACGGCGATATTGACGTCGTGGCAACCAGCTTTGTCGCTCCGCTTATCTGGTTCGAGAATCTGGGCGACGGAACCTTCTCGAACGAACAAGTGATTTCGACTGGCCCCGCCGGAAGTTATGGCTTAGACGTCGCGGATCTCGATGGAGACGGTGATAACGATGTCGTAACAGGTTCCTACGCTGACAATGAAGTCGCGTGGTATGAGAACAACGGCGACGGAACGTTTAGCGGACAGCAGGTCGTGTCGCGAACTCAGAGCGGACTGTTCAGCGTCATCACGGCAGATATCGACGGGGACGGTGACGAGGATATCGTCGCTGGTTCGTACTACGACAACACGGCAGCATGGTACGAGAACAACCCTGCGGCCGATACCGCCGATGCACCACTTCCGGCCATTGACAAGTATGTCACCAACGAGCACATCGATATCTCCTTCAACTTTACCGCCGGCGAGTGGGTGGCAACGGCCGATGTCGAATTCGAATCCGGCGATGAATATCTACCTCCCGACGAGGTTGTGATCTTCGGAGTCCCCGCCTCCCAGACAACTCGTCCGGAAGACGAGATGTGGGATTTCATGGGCGTCGCTGCCGGTGACCCGATTTGGGTGCTGCCTCAGGATCGCAATGAAGACATCGCGTTCCCAGGCTTTGCCGTCGATCGAACGGACAACGCAACGTTCGCACGATACTTTGAAAGCGATCCACGCGTTGACTCAGAACGTGACTGGGTGAAGATCGAAATGGTGGACGTACGCGGCCCCGAAGGTGCCCATTTCGGCACGTACTCAACAATCGATCGGCAAGCAGACGTTTCCATTGGCATCTGGATGACGACCAGCGATGGGATCGCGCCAAACGACGCCTTCTGGCAACGCGAGGGTGGACACTCGCACGCGAATTTCTTCTTTACCCAGCCTGGCGTTTACGAAGTAGACCTGAAGGCATCGGGTTTCATCGACGTCAACGACAACCGCGTCTTTGATCCGGGGTTAGATGTATTCAGCGAAAGCGATGTATCGACCTTCTACTTCGCCGTGGAAACTCCAAACGCCCCGCCGACCATTGCGGCACCAACGTCAATTGATGCAGCGGCCGGTGAAACGGTTGCCTTGACAGACGGTGATGCGATCGAGATCTCTGATTCCGAACGGAGTAGCGGCAACTATGAAGTGCAGCTACAAGCAACCGGCGGAACATTGACAATCGACGCGGGAGACGCCCAACTGTCGTCTGGTGACGGTGTCGAAGACGCAGAACTGACTTTCGTTGGCACGCTTGCGGCGGTCAACGCGGCGCTTGATAGTCTGCAATTCAATCTTGGAACGGATGCAACTTCCGGCGGCGTCCAAATCGATGTCAATGACGGAGGCTTTTTCCATCCAGACATCGACGGAGACGGCATTTCGGACAATGCGATGTCAGCGTCCGCCAATATTTCGATCGGCAGTCCGCTGCCTCTGACACCCAGATCAGTCGGCGATCTCGACGATGATGGAGAAGTTCAGTTCACAGACTTCTTGATTCTGTCCGAGTCGTTCGGAACAGACGTCGATCCGTTCACGTCTGGCGACATCAACGGAGACGGTACGGTGTCGTTCGAAGATTTCCTGATCCTCTCTGAGAACTACGGAAAAGCTGTGGAAGCACTGTTCGCTCAGGTGTAGGACGCCCAGAGAGAACAGTCGGCAGGCAGCGAGTCCTTTTCCCAGGGGACTCGTTGCCTCGTTCACTTCGCTCGACTAGAACTCTGAATTCCTCGCTACGTTAGCCGAGGAACAACCGTCTATTGTCTTCTAGCGCGTGTAGTTCTCAATGACGAAGAGTTTGCAAATCGTAGCCTCGAACGGTTTTTCTGAATGGCTCGACCACTCGAAACTGAGCATTGCCTTTACAACCTATCGCATGGGCAAACTGTTCTTGCTCGGCCGCAAACCCGGCGGGCAGCTCTCTGTTTTCGAGCGAACGTTCAACCGCAGCATGGGTATTTGGACGGACTCGCAAACACTTTGGCTCGCGTCTGCATTTCAGATCTGGCGTTTCGAAAACATGCTGCCGACTGGGGCGACCGACGGCGATTACGACCGACTATTCGTTCCAATGCAGTCTGCAACAACCGGTGACATCAATGTCCATGATGTAACGCTCGACGAAAACGGAGACCTGTTCTTCGTGAGCACGCTGTTCAGTTGCGTGGGAAAGCTCAGCAGGAATCACAGCCTAGCGTCGGTGTGGAAACCCTCTTGCGTCAGTAGGCTAGTGCCCGAGGACCGGTGTCACTTGAATGGGATCTGTTGTCATGAGGGCAAGCCACGGTACGTCACATTGTGTGCCCAGTCCGACACCGATCACGGCTGGCGAGCAAACAAAAAAAGCGGCGGACAACTGATCGACATCGAATCGGACCAAGCCATCGTCGGCGAGCTCTCGATGCCACATTCTCCACGTTTCGCGAACGGCAAGTTGTGGCTACTGAACTCCGGTCGAGGTGAGTTCGGGTATGTAGATGTGGACCGCGGTCAATTCGAGCCAGTGACATTCTGCCCTGGCTTTGCGAGAGGGCTGGCGATCCACGGGAATGTTGCAGTCGTCGGACTTTCGAGACCTAGAGATAAAGTCTTCAAAGGCCTCGAATTGGATGCTGAGCTAGAGAGGCATGATACACAGGCCATCTGCGGGCTTGTCGTCATTGATCTCGAGCGTGGGCAGATACTGCATCAAGTCCACGTCATCGGTGACGTCGAGGAACTATACGACGTAGCCGTCTTACCCGGCGTTAGGTGTCCCAAAGCATTCGGAATGAAAACAAGCGAAGTCCAACGCAATGTCTGGCTCGCCGACGGCGAGCAGACAACGCGGTTTACAGCCAGTGATCTCGGTTAAACCGAGAGCATTTCGCTAGTTCGCAAGTCCGTCGCGCCGGTTACCCATTGTCCACCAGACTCGATGCTCGACGTCTTCAGTAACGAATCGAACGTGTCCGTCCGCCATCGCGACATTCACGCCGCCAGCATGGTTACTGCTGGGCGTCACGACGAACTCACCAGACGTGAAGCTGTGGCTGAAGTGGCAGTTGGTCGTATTGGGAAGTTTCAGGTGTCGGTAGGTTGCACCCGTCGGTGACCAACCAGAAATCCAAGCCCGCCCCAAGTAGGCCGAATGGACCGCGTCGGCATGTGTCGAGTTGGAGTTACAGCGTTCGACCAACTTGCCAAGTGTGCGATTTCCGGTGGTGATATGAAACGATTGCAGCCGCTGATCACCATCCAGTATGGCGTCTCGATCAATCGCTGTCTGAATGAGTCGTTCTGAGATTGCCGCAGTCTTCGATAGGCCGTCGGTTACGTTGCGAATTCGAACTGGTGACTTCGCCAACATCTCAAGGTCTGGCAGTGCCGGATTCGTAAGCGTCACGAGGCCGTTGTACTTCATTGGCGATTCGTACTCGCCGTTCAATCCAGTACTTGACGTTGGCCAACCTGCGTTGGCTGCGTAGTTGTCAGAGGCTGAATTCGCCGATCCCATGATTACGTCGTTGTTGCCGGTAACTCCATCAGATGGGCAAAGGAAAACGGGCACTTCGGTTCTAGCCGCCAATGCATTCGGATGCAGTTGCGAAATGGTTCCGTCTTCGCCAGCGGTACATGAGTCCGCCATATTCTGGGTAAAGTCGATCGATTGGTAGAGTGGATTCTCTTCGATATAGGGCAGCACCCTGGCGTGCCAGCTGTACATTCCTCCGCCGCATCCACCGTGTCCGTCAGCTGAGCCACTGCCAAGCTGCGATTCAGGGAAGTGACCCATTGCGTCGTGGTGGTTTTGAAAGGCCAGCCCCAATTGCTTTAGGGTATTAACGCACTGAGTCTTTCGTGCGGCCCCGCGTGCTGCTTGCACCGCAGGCAGCAACAACGTAACCAACATGCCGATGATGGCGATCACGACAAGCAGCTCAACGAGCGTAAATGCCGATCGCGACCGACACGTGAGAGACCGACCAGAACGTCGGCTGATTGAATTTGTCATTTGGCCAAGTGCCGCGTGGGCACCCCGATAAATACTTCGTGTTGAAGATCACCAGCTCTACGAACTGGCACACCAATTTGTCCAAGCTTCCAAAGAGGACTCAGACAATTTGGGGCGGTCCACGAACGGGAGGTATCGGGTGCGTTCGAGCAATGGCTAGTCGAGTAGGCTTCTGGCTCTCGACAAACTCAAAACGAAACTGGATCACATCCGGCGTCGTTACCGGGGCCAGAAAAGCGTTGGCCAACAGCCGGCAGACAGAGCACGGAAAATCAGATTCGCTTTCTTCAGACTCTTGGTCTTCAGATTCGGGAGCGTCCTGCGAGCTGCAAAGTGCATCTTTCTCGTAGGAGCAGCCACTGCAGCAAGATGTCGCTTCACCGTTGATCCGGAAGAGCGCATGCAGGCCATACCCCGGCACATAGGAAATGCCGAAGGACAAGATCAAGACGATCTTAATAAGTCTTGCTAGGTTCAACTGGAATTTCCGTTGAAGTGCTTTTTGCCCGCTGATTCGATTATACCGCAATAGCGTCGTAGCCGACCACCATCACGAATCATTTGCCACACTTAGCCAGATTACGAATCCGGCAGAAGTATGCCGCGGCACTTATACGGAATAGCTCTCCGACTGGCGAGCCCTCCCAAGTGTCGGTGCTGGTGCGTGTCAGCACTGCTTGCTCTCCCGTGGCTTTCGAGCCGTCCATTCCCTCGATTCCGTGGTGCGTGGAACCTCAGAAATCTAACTTTGAGACACCTTCGAAGTACAAAAATCGCCGGGAAATCTGTGCTCATGGGCAGTACTGCGGGACATCCCGTTGGGCGTACAGCCCCAGAACGGTCTCCCAAGGAAACGAAATTTCGACAGACCATTCGGGCGGCTTGGGCGGCAGGAACGTGAAACTCACGAAAATTGACGATTATTCGGCTGACTTGCCTCCCGCAAGTGACAGAGTAAGCTTCCATTATGAATCGTTCCGCCGTGGTCATCTTGCTGATAGCCAATCTGTTGGCTTGCCCCCTGAGATGTTTGTCCTGTGAGACAAGCACCAGCCAGGATAGCGTCACGGCAAACGGAGCCAGCCAAATCTGCTGCCACGCTTGCCAACTTTCAAGCGAGGAAGATTCTCAGACAGAAAATCCTTCTGAGCGAGACACTTCGGAAGATAGCTTGGCCAACAACGGCCCCCCATCGCACGACGACACCACAAATCACTGTTCGTGTCATACCTGCATCTGCGAAGGCGCCAGGATCGAGTGGCACTCTCCACTCTGCCAAGATGTTACGGTTTGCTTCGCCGATTGGCAGGTTCCATCAAGTTGCCAGCTTTTAGGTAACGCCAATTCCGTGACGGTTGAGCCGCCGCTGGTGCCGTCAACGTCCGGCATGACGCGCTCCGTCCATCAAGTCTGGCGCATCTAGCG
>CAYQMZ010000049.1:3342-5087 GCA_964418725.1 uncultured Pirellulaceae bacterium | reverse complement strand
CCGTCACACTTGCGTCGCTGTCGCCTAAGACGTGTTCATCGCGACGCTCGGTATCTGGAAACCGTGGTCTTCGGGTTCGTACTCGGAGAGCTGGTTGTGTATTGCTTCTAAGCCTTCGTCCGTTCGGTCATTCGCAAATGCTTCCGTGGGAATATGGTGTTCGAAATCTAGCTCGGCGACCGCTGCGTACGCTGCTGACGCTCATTGCGCTGTCCACAGTCGTGATGCTCGTCTTCGTCGTTGTCGGATTCATCCGAGGTTTAGAACGATCGCTATCGATAAGCGGGGATGACGACGTAGTCCTTGTTTACTCCGTGAACTCCGAAGCTAACGTCGAAAACTCGTCCATCGCAGCACGTACCCCAGCCCTTCTAACGGCAAGCCTGAACGGAATGTGGGAGAGGTTTGGCGTCTCTCACGTCTCGCCCGAACTGTTCCTTGGCACGCGGGTCAAAACCGCGAGCGGATTGAGTGGACTCGGATTGGTGCGAGGCGTCACGCGAACAGCTCCGTTAGTTCGCAGAGGCGTACGTCTCGTTCGTGGACAATGGCCGCAACAGGGTGAAGTCCTTGTCGGAGAACTGGCAGCAGCGAAGCTTGGAGCCAGTGCCGACGACTTCACGATTGGTCAGTTGATCGAATTCGACGGAAAGCCATGGCAGATCAGTGGCCAGTTTGCTGCCGACGGCGCAGCCTATGAATCAGAGATCTGGTGCAACCTGCCGGACTTTCAAACTGCGACGAAGCGACAAGACATTAGTCTCGTTGCCATGTTGCTCGCTCCAGGAGCCAGCCACGCCGAAGTTTCGCTGTTTTGCAAAGAGCGGACGGACCTAGAGCTACGGGCACTTCGCGAAACGGACTACTACGGAACGCTCCAGCAGCACTACAAACCGGTGCGAATACTCGCTTGGCTGGTGGTTGCACTTGTGTCCGGAGCTGGAGTTTTTGCCGGGTTGAACCTGATGTATGGCGCCGTCGCGGGTCGAACTCGCGAAATCGCCACGTTGCAAGCGATTGGGTTTCGGCGACGCGCAATCCTTGTAAGTGTGATCCAAGAAGGAGCGTTGTTGGCCGCCGCGGCTTCGCTCTTGTCCGGCATCATTGCCTTGACGGCACTCAATGGAATCGCTGTGCGATTCACGATGGGAGCCTTCACCCTGCGAATTGATAGCGTCGCGATTCTGGTTGGTTGCGGCGTTGGCTTGTTACTCGGAGTTTTTGGAGCGTTGCCACCGGCACTCAAAGCTCTTCGCGAAACGGTGGCAATCAGTTTGAAAGCTGTTTAAGGATCCAAGTATGAAAACATCTGTTGGGTTGATAATCGTCATGTCTCTATTGATCGCCGGGTGCACTAACTCGGACGTATCCAATAGTTCCGCCACTCATTCAAATTCAGTCGACACGAAATATGTCGCTAAGTCTGAACCTGCCGACGCGCTGTCGGTTGGAGAAGCTCGAACGACTATTGAAAACGGCCAACAAGTGACTTTGCAAGGCATCATCGGAGGTTCGTCGGATCCGTTTGTGGAAGGCTTGGCCGCCTTCACAATCGTGGACCCTAAAATCCCATCCTGCCAACCTGACGAAGGTTGCCCAACCCCGTGGGACTACTGCTGCACGCAGGATCAGGTTAAAGACAATATTGCGACCGTGAAGGTTGTTGATGAGTCGGGTAGTCCGGTTACGGGTGATGCTCGTCAGCTTTTGGGTGTCAAAGAACTCTCAACGGTCGTTGTCGAAGG
>CAYQMZ010000049.1:0-3332 GCA_964418725.1 uncultured Pirellulaceae bacterium | reverse complement strand
TTGTTGCCACTGGCATCGCGAATGTCGACTCACAGGGCAATCTGTCGCTCGCCGCCAACAAGGTATTCATCAAGCCGGGCAAGTGACCGCTAGAGATTCGTTGGGCGAGTAACTCCCACGAGCAACACCATGGACCAACAGCAACTAGACTTGAGCAAGTTGGCGCGGAAACAGCCGTCAGCCAATGCGCCGGGTGAACGAACGCCGAGGCCAAGAAAGTGGCTATCACGGTACGTATTGCCAGGAGCCATCTTAGTCGGCTTTATCGCTTTGCTGAGTGCTGCTGCGGGACGCCAACTGAAACCGAAGACTTCGGTAACCGTGGTACCTGTGATCGTAAAACGCGGCTTGGTTCAACCGAGCGGAACGCCTCTATTTCAAGCTGCCGGCTGGATCGAACCGCGACCCACGGCAGTCAACATCGCAGCACTAGCCCCGGGCGTGATTGAAGAATTGCTGGTCGTCGAAGGACAGCTTGTCGAGAAAGGTCAGCCCATCGCTCGACTGATTTCTGCAGATGCTGAAATCGCTGCCGAATTAGCTAAGACGACACTCGCAATTCGCGAAGGCGACCTTCGACGCGTCCAAGCTGAACACAAAGCTGCGATGTCGCGACTTGAAAAGCCCGTCCATCTGCAGGCCAAACTTGCCGACGCGAAAAGCCTGCTGGCGAAAGCCAACACTGAACTGGAGAAGCTACCGTTCCTCGTCAATGCGGCGAAAGCGAACTTGGATTTCACCCGCCGGAGTCTGGATGGCAAACGCTCGGCAGGCGATGCGGTTCCCAGCGTGACGGTTGGCCGTGCCGAAAAAGACCATGCTTCCGCGGTTGCCGAACTTGCAGAGCTTGAAAAGCGCGGGCCAAACTTACGCCAAGAGATTGATGCGTTACAGACCAAAGTTGATGCATTAACGGTCGAATACAAATTGCTGGTCAACGAGCAGCGGAACGCAGAAGAGGCCGAAGCAAAATCGATCTCCGCGGAAGCGCTACTTCAGGAGGCCAAGCTGCTGCTGCAACAAGCAGAACTGAATCTCGATAGGTGCGTCGTGCGTGCTCCGATGAATGGCCGCATCCTTCGGTTGGTCGCGGCACCCGGAACACGCGTGATGGGACTGGAGCATACGTCCGGGCAGAGTTCCAGCAACGTTGCCGAAATGTATGATCCAAATCGCTTACAGGTGCGAGCCGACGTTCGGCTGGAAGATATCCCGTTAGTGAGCAAGGGGGCCCCCGTCGAAGTCGAAACAGCCTCTTCGAATCAACCAATTCAGGGACGCGTGCTGCAAACCACCAGCTCGGCCAACATTCAAAAAAACACGCTTGAAGTCAAAGTCGAGCTGATTGATCCACCGCCTACCGTCAGCCCTGAGATGCTCGTTACGGCCACGTTCCTTGCCGCCGAGCTCGCCAAAACTCCAAGCGCTCCCGAACAGGTAGAACGGATTCTTGCCCCCAAACAACTGGTCCTCTCATTCGAAGGTGGTTCACGCGTCTGGACTGTGAATTCAAACAAGCGTGCGATTGCGAAAACCGTAGACGTGGGCGTCCCTGCTGCCGATGGCCTTGTTGAGATCAAGAACGGCCTGAACCCGACGGACAAACTAATTGCTTCCGGCACAGAGAATCTTCGCGACGGTGACGAAGTGATAATCAGCGGCGAAGACCCAACGATCGGAGTTGCGAGATAGTTATGGCATTGGTCGAGCTAAACAACGTGACGAAGCGGTTCAGCAAGGGCGATGAGACGATCACTCCACTTGATGACGTGACGCTCGCCGTCGAGGAGGGTGAGTTCGTTTCTTTGATGGGGCCCAGCGGAACAGGCAAAAGCACGCTCCTGAATTTGGTCGCTGGTATCGACCAACCGGATGCTGGAACTATCACGGTGGCCGGCAAGGAACTGACGAAGCTCTCACGAAGCAAACTCGCGGACTGGCGAGCGGAAAACTTGGGATACATCTTCCAAACCCACAATCTGATTCCAGTGCTAACGGCGTACGAAAATATCGAACTCCCAACGCTGTTGTTGAAATTGTCGGCGGCCGAACGTCGACAACGCGTCGAATTGGCACTGGAAGCGGTTGGGCTAACCGATCGCATGGATCACTACCCTCGCCAGCTTTCTGGTGGGCAGGAACAGCGTGTTGGAATCGCGAGAGCCATCGTGACGCACCCGCAAGTCGTCGTGGCCGATGAACCGACGGGCAGTCTGGATACCGAAACCAGTGAACAGATCCAAACGCTACTTCAGCGATTAAACCGAGAGCTCAACATTACGCTGTTCATGGTGACTCACGACAGCGATGTGGCCGCCATTGCCAGTCGACGACTGGTTTTGGATCGAGGCAAGTTTCGCCCATTCGAATTAGCCCAGAAGTGACGCGGAGCAATCCCAATGCTGACCTACGTCCTGAAAACGATCTGGCGACATCGAACACGAACGCTGCTGACGGTTAGCGGTACCGCAGTTGCCATGTTTGTGTTTTGTTTCGTGGCGTCGGTACAGGAAGGATTGGAGCGACTGACGACGGGTTCCGATGCGGACCGCACCCTGATCGTTTTTCAGGAGAACCGATTCTGTCCAACCAGCAGTCGGCTCCCGGTAGACTACTCGCGGAAGATCGAAGACGTTGCCGGAGTTCGCAACGTCATGCCAATTCAAGTCTGGACCAACAACTGCCGCGCTAGTCTGGACATCATTGTCTTCAACGGAGCCAATCCGCAGCAAATCCAAGACACCCGCCCCGTGAAACTGGACGCTGGATCATGGGATGGATTCTCCGCAAAACGTGATGCCGCGATCGTTGGACGGAATGTTGCGCAACGGCGAGGCCTGAGCGTAGGAGATCAGTTCACGATCGGAGAGATCTCCGTCAACGTAGCCGGCATCTTTTCATCGAACGTGCCATCGGAAGAGAACCTGATCTACACAAGCCTGGACTTCCTTCAGTACACACACGGCCTAGATGCCGCCGGACTTGTTACACAACACGAAGTGCTCCTCACGGACGACGCTGATCCAGATGCGGTGGCCTCTGAAATTGATCATGTCTTGCGTTCCGGCCCCGTTGCGACGACGACCAGAAGGAAGGGAGCGTTTCAGACCAGCACGCTTTCCGATCTAGTCGACCTCATTGGATTCGCGCATTGGCTGGGCTACGCGTGTGTTGGTTTGGTACTGTCCTTAGTCGCAACGACCACCTTGATGAGTGTTCAGGATCGCATCAAGGAATACGCGGTCTTGCTAACGATTGGAGTGCGACCACTTCGCACAATGCGCCTGGTAATCGCCGAAAGCATGATTCTCTGCGTGGTTGGCGGAGTCATT
>CAYQMZ010000048.1:12725-18640 GCA_964418725.1 uncultured Pirellulaceae bacterium | reverse complement strand
CCGTTAAACCGATCACATCGATCTGTGCGTCTAGGGAAGGCCGATCCGCATCGATTACCATCTGCAACGCGGATACGTTCGTCACGTCGGCATCACCGATGAAGCTTTCAAACGGCACGAAAGCGACTCGCGAAGGTACGACGTCTGGCTCGACAGGAAATTCAAGCTCTGCCGTGGACACAGCTCCGTCACCGGAGTGAATCAACAGCTTCAGCAGTTGCCCCTGCCCTGCGGCGTCAACCGCTAGTCTCAGAGCGATACCGTCGTAAAGGCCGCCATTGGTGAAATCGATGTCGAGCCCGTGTTGTGGAGTGAAACCGTCTGCTCCAGAGATGCCATCCCATGTCACGACGCCCATTCCGGTAACACCGGAGGCCATGTCAATTTGAAGGTTTGAGTTGAGAGAAAACGGATTTGAACGCAGCTTCCCGTCCGCACTTCCACCTGAAATCTGCAAGTAGAGGTCTCGAACTCCACCCAAGATGCTCGTCGCAGGGCCAGCCATTGAACTCGAGTTGGATCCAGAGATGGGATCCGCGACAACGGATTGCGTGACTTCAAACTCATCAATCGTGAAGCCGATGCGCCCCGGAGTTTGCAGAGAACTGACCTGTCCGTCATGCACTACGAAATATCCCGCGTCCTGATCGAGGGACTCGAACATGTAGTTCCCGCCGGGATCAGTCGACGCACTGGTCACGAGGGCATCTTCGCCCCCAAAGGCAGAATCCCCGTTGTCCAGGAACAGCAAGACGGATTCGCCTCCGATCCCCATCATGGTTTGGGAATTGAAGACATTTCCCTCAATTGCAGGCATTGTCGCCGCAAATGAGGCCCCGCAACACGCCAACAGCGTGGTCAGGATCCTTAGGACGGACAAAATCATTCGGTTCATTAGTGCTGCTCCCGCCGGACTGGCGATGGGCTGCACGTCCTTGCTAGCTATCGATACTTTCCGTGCCAACAGACGTGTTGGCTGAAGTAGAAAACCCAAACAAAAAATGCTGAGCGGTGCTTCCTCCATCCCGGAGAAACCACGGCTCAGCACTTTTTACGAAGCAAATTGTTTAATCTCATCACTAGCGGCCCACTCTTACTAAGCTGTGCATCCCAGTTAATCACGTTTACCCCTACAAGTTGAACTGTGGCAGCAGCTAAGTCAACTAGCTGGTGTCAAAATAGGAAGATTATTCACAATCGCGACAATCATCCCTAACACCACTAGGTTTTCTTCGGTTTAGCGATGCCCGCCCAATGAGAGAAATCGAAACACAGATGCGTGTTCGTTGATCGCCGACTGAAGGCTGACGGAACGACTGCCCCTCAGAGGAGGCTGAAGTCGATTCTCAGGTCACAAGTGGATTCTCAGCGACCCAACCCATGACAGCGGTCGAAACTCTCGCTACCCACCTAGAAGCGGTTAGTCGACCTGAGCCATATCGCCTGCCGCGAGTGTGAACAGCGACACAAAGACCTCTGGTTCGATTGCCTGCTCAATAAATCGCACGGAGCCATCGGCAATTGCGAAGTTTGCTCCAACAGGATGAAAGGCGAAAGGCTGCGAGTTGTTGTGACAGTTCACCATGCGACCGCCGGCGCATGTATCGTTGATCGTCATGTAGAGCGTGGAACTGGCCCAGCGAAACCGAGTGATGTCACCGTTCGCCGTGCATTCAGAATCAAATCGCCCATTGCGGTAACACATCGGCTTGCCGGCGTTTTCGAACAACATAAACGTGTTGCTCAGTCCATCTTTGACATGAGCTTCACGAACCACGCGACGATCCTCACAACGATTCCGACAATTCGCAGAATAGTTCACGGAATATCGCTGCATCACGCCATCCCATTCAGGTCGCCATTCTCCGTATCCGGGCGAACTAGTACCGTGCGCTCTGTTCCTCAATGAGCCGCCACGTATCAGTCCGCCTAATCCACTCGATACCGACGGGTCCACCCGATTCGCCGCGTTGTAGTCACTAACATGCTTCGATTCACGCCCACCCGGTGCCGACGGGCAAACGAGGATCCCACCTAGATTCTGCTTGGCGTTGGCTTCATTCCTGGAAAACCGCGTGTCGTTCCAGTCGAAACGCATATCGAAGTTGTCATAAACGTTCCCCTGTTCGAAGAAGGGCAGCAGAAAGGTGATCATGCTGTGTCTTGCTGGATCCGGTGGCGAGAATTTGCTGAACTTTCCTCCTACTCGAAATTGAGAAGCTGGCGGAAACGACTCCTTCGCAGCCAGATGCCCATGAACCGCCAGGGCGAGATTTCGCAAGTTATTGGTACATGTCGTACGCCGCGCCGATTCACGAGCAGAGCTTACAGCCGGCAGCAAGAGCGAAACAAGTAAAGCGATAATCGCGATCACCACCAGCAACTCGACCAGCGTGAAGCCCGGACGGCCGTCGCGTTTCGTCGGCGCTATCGTTTTCTCAGTCACGCTTACGCCTCCTGTGTTTTTTGGTCGCCAAGCCAATTACAAATGGCGTTAGATCATTCCTTCCTGCGACAACCGTAACGCTCAATCCCGATCGTTCCGGATCTGTAAACACCGCATCCAACAACTCTTCCGCAGAAGTCAATTCATCTGGATGCGATTCCGCGTCTTCGGTGGGTTCAAGCTGCTTCCACGAGGCGGTAACCACGTAGTCTCCCGCCGGTATGCCGTCGTTCTCAGCGTACGTAGATAGCTCGAACTTCCCGTCTTGGTCGGTTACAGCACGCGGAAATATTTGGTGCTCAGAATTGACCGGATGAAACTGCAAGTGAACGCCGCCAACGGCACGACCGGCAACGCTCACTGAACCTCGTACAGGATAGACGGGAATCTGTGATTCAGAATCGCCGCAGCCCAATACAAGGACCATAGAAAGAGAGACCAACACGCCAGCGAAAACCGCCCGACGCCATCGCCACTTTGCTTGAAGAAATTCCAACATAAACATGTTGTATACGCGAGGCGGGCGAAGCTCAACAACCCAGAGCAGCCCTTCTTTGCGATACGCGATGCTTACGCTGCTATTGGCGTCTGAACAGCACCTACTGATCGTTTGAACACAGCATACATATTATCACTAGTGGGAGGTCGGTCCCACACTGCCTGGGGGACCATGTCGAATCCGGCTTCGCGAGCGAGGATTTCAAGGGTGGGGGGAGTGAAGTAGTTCACATGGTCCGGGAATCGAAACCCACACCACCGGCGACCTCGCCAACGACGATTCAACGAGTCGTAGTTGGGAACCTTCACGAGCACAACGCCGCCCTGAGAGACAATTCGCCAGGTACGCTTGAGCACTTCCAACGGCTTCGCTTCATGTTCTAAGTAGCACTGCATGATCACAACGTCGAACGACTCCGCCTCCAACTGGGCAACACCATCCATCGCAGTGTCGGCGACAACCCGGCCACCCAACGACTGGAAGATTCCGTTCGAAATCTGCGCGAGCGCTGGAGAGATTTCGATGCCGGTTGGTATCGCTTCGATACCACGATTCGCGAACCGCTGACAGAACCGATGGACACGGTGCCCTTTGCCGCTGCCGATATCGAGAACACGCATCGCGTTTCCCTTTGGCGCATGCTTGCGGGCCATCAGAAACATCGGATCACGATCAGGAAGGTAGTTGCCTTTACAGTGCTTTAAGAACGCTGACACGCGCGCGGCAACAGGCTCGGTTTCGAGTCGCTTCTGACGTTCCTCTTGAAAAGTATTCTCCCACGCAAATTCGTGAGCTACTTCGTCATAGGAAGGAGGATTCGCAAGAAACACAAAACCTGTTTCCTCGCACTGAACGAGCTCCCATGGCTCCTGCGAGTACTCAGTAACGGGGACAACGTTCGTGGTTCGCCCAAGTATGGGATTCAAAGCTTGCGGCATCTGAGCATCCGGCGTGGAGAAGTGTTCCGGACGCAGGTATACGCAAAAAGGGTTTTCGCGAGAATAGCGTTCGCGGGCCCGTAGAGCGACAGCGCGAGAGAGAGTCAGTCAGCAAGTCGTTTGATCCCGTCCTGGTCAAGCCGCACGACTCGCCAATCCGGCAAAACGTCTGCGCCCAGCCCTTCGTAAAACTCAATCGCGTTTGAATTCCAATCCAGCACCGACCACTCGAATCGCCCACAATCCCGCTCACGCGCAACCTTCGCTAGCTGCACCAGCAACGATTTCCCGACTCCTCGTTGCCGATACGCAGGTCGGACGTACAGGTCCTCCAAGTACAACCCCGGCTTGCCGATGAAGGTCGAAAAGTTGTGGAAGAACAACGCAAATGCGATCGCCCGATCGCCATCCGTGGCCAGCAAGGCTTCCGCGTGGTCACCATCACCGAACAAGGAGTCCCGAATCGTCTCGGGCGTGGAGACAACCTGATGAGTCAGTTTCTCGAATTCGGCGAGCTCGCAAATCATGGCGTGAATCTCCAGTTCATCGCCCGCGCGAGCCGCTCGAATTTCGAAGTCGTCTGTCATTTCTCGTTGTCCTAGCCACGCAAAGCCGGAGTTGCCCTGCATCGGCCTCCGACGCGTCCGACACACTAGAGGCAATTAGGCGTCGTCCAACACATCGACGGCGGCGAACGCTTGGCCTTCTAGCATTGCCAGACTCGCACCACCGCCGGTGCTAACGTGCGTTACTTTGTCTGAGAAACCGAGTTGTTTGATGGCCGCCGCACTATCTCCGCCACCAATGATGCTGGTATTGTCACCGTCCGCAATTGCCTGAGCTACTGCCTTGGTACCTTCGTCAAAAGGAGGCATCTCAAAGACACCCATCGGCCCGTTCCACACGATGGTTTTTGCTGACTTTACGATTTCCGCATACTGCTCGGCGGTCTTGGGGCCAATGTCGAGGCCTTCAAATGCCTCATTGATTTCGCCAGCGTCAACAACTTCTTTGTTGCAACCGGCGTTGAAGTCATCACCGCAATGCGTGTCCACAGGCAAGACAAGCGTGTCGCCGCCCTTTGCCAACAGCTCCTTGGCCAGATCCACCTTGTCGGGCTCTACCAAGCTCTTCCCAACGTTGCCGCCTTGCGCCAAAGAAAAGGTATAGGCCATCGCACCACCAATCAGCACCTTGTCACAAATGCCCAGTAGATTGTTGATGACGTTGATTTTGTCAGAGACCTTCGCACCGCCAAGAATCGCAACGAAGGGGCGTTCGGGTTTCGAGATCACATTGGAGAGGTATTCAATTTCTTTGGCGACCAAGAAGCCAACGACCTTCGGCTTGTCCCCCATTGCCTTGGGAACTGCAAACATCGAGGCATCCTTGCGATGGCACGTTCCAAAGGCGTCATTGCAGTAGATATCTGCCATGTCGGCGAGTGACTTCCCAAAGTCTTCGTCACCCGACTTCTCTCCGGGATTGAACCGCAGGTTTTCCAAAACTACGACTCCGCCATCTTTCAGTTCAGCGATTTTCGCTTTCGCGTCGCTGCCAACGGTGTCGGTAGCGAAAGCAACATCGCCATCCAGCAAAGTATCGAGATGTTCTGCCGCCGGTTTCAAGCTAAATTCAGGCTTCGCCTCGCCCTTGGGACGGCCAAGATGACTCATCAGAATCAATTGCCCGCCGCGTTCGAGAACTGATTGGATCGACGGCAAAGCCATACGGATCCGAATGTCATCCGTGATTGTGCTGCCATCTAGTGGAACATTGAAGTCCACCCGCATAAGTACTTTTTTTCCAGCAACATCAACATCCGCGATCGTTTTCTTAGCCATCGTTGAATCCTGTCTTTTCGTTCCTCAATTAGCCGTCGTTTTCGACTTTTGCGTACGATTCGTCAACCAGACCAGTACCGAATCAGGCACTCAAACTTGTCGTAATGCAGCAGATCTGCGTACTTATCCGAACCGCCGCAAATTGACGAACGCAGCCTCGACATCCCCCGCGGCGATTTCAAAGTACG
>CAYQMZ010000048.1:5753-12715 GCA_964418725.1 uncultured Pirellulaceae bacterium | reverse complement strand
GTACGGGTCTACGTACCCCAGCTCCCCAAGTTGCTTGTGCGAGTCTACGCCGTCGGGACAATCAGAAGACTTTAACAGCACCAGCTCGACGGCTCGGAGATCCCTAGCAATCCGAGCTGCGATCGAATCGCTGGTGACATCCCACGTCCTTGGCAACGGATCTTTCCCGCGTGAGTCCACCAACTCCAAATGATCGTGTACGCTAAACACGACAGCCCCCGCAAGCTTGGAGCTTGGCCTCTCAGCGGGTGCCTCACGGAATGCCTCAGCAACGCCTGCTAATTCGGATCGCAATCGGCAACCACACAGATTCGCGAGCAGCGACGCCGTGGTGTTGAGTGCCTCTAGACAGAGAACGTGGGCCTCGGATTCGGGAATCTGGAACCTCTTCGCGGCGTGTCGGAGCAGTTCTACCCAGGGCCCGCCACCCGCAATCAGCACGTTTTCCATGGGCGTCTGAGTTGAGAGCCAACGATCGAAAGCCGGCAAGAACCTATCCCATGTCAGCAGGCTTCCTCCAACACGAATGACGCGAAACGGCAAAACGGACTCCGTTCAGATGTACGGCCGCATGTCACAGGACGAAGTCATCAGCTAGACAAGCCACCGCATATGCAGGTGCGCATCTAGCAGCATTGGGGCCGATCGAATTCGTAAGTGAATCGACTTTCGTCCAATCGGAGACAACACGTTGCAAGACGAAGTCGCCGTGTCCCGACAGGATGATCTTCGCATCTCGATCGAGTCGACTGGAACGTTTCACACTGGAAATTGCATCGCCAATCATTTCACTTAGCTCAAAGGCCAAGAACTCAGCCATCGCCATGGCGTCAGAATTCGTGAACTCTTGCTCATCCGCGCAAATCATCCGGCCCAGTCGAGCCTGCGCGAACTCTTTAGTGGCTGGTCGACCGTCGGCCGTTGAGTGGTCGTCTGGACGCTCGTCGATATCGCCGGTCAGCAGATGCACATCCAACGTTGTCGCGAACAACTCGCGAGCAATCGGACATTCCCGATCACGATACGGCAGCGCCGCGGTCAGAGCACAAACGGGCGTCCGCTCGATTCCGATATAGAGCAACTCATTCGCGAGCAGGCGCTGAGTGTCCGAAGTCCCGCGCGCGACAACTTCGCCATCGCGAACCGGAATCACATCGCAGGTTGTTGAGCCAATATCAACAAGGATCGCATCACGGAGGTCTGTTGATCGCGTCGCAAAGGTTGCCAGTGCGTGCCAATTGGAAGCCGCCACCAATTCGGGCATCGCCTGAGCTGATTCCCCATCCACGAACGTGCCATCCGTCAAATAGATAGAAAGCGATCGACCTCTGGCCGCATTCGTTAGCGCCGCCACGATCGCTTGAACTCCTTCGGTTTTGTTGGCAAAACAATCCGCCAACTCCCCCGTCATGGTCGCCGCGATACGTTCGCACGGCGGCGATGAATCAATCAACTGCGTCAATTCGGCAGTGAGCCGATCGGGATGCTTCCATAGTGCGAAGGGACGGGAAGCAGTGAAACCGTCCTTTGTCGCAAGCTTGATGTTTGCTCCACCAACATCAAACGCCAAGTGTCTTCCTGACATTCAGTTCACCTTTCCATCCGATTGAAAGCTAACGTCGCGATTCGAGAATTCCACGACGGGTGCGTTCGGCAAAGTTGTATCCATGCCTGCCGCGGACAACATCAATTTAGCGAGATTGGCATCGGCTATCTCTCGCAATCCGATGTAGGACGTCGTAATCCTCGGATTTACTTCGACTACGAAGTCGCTCAAGTCCGAACGGGGGGAATCAGTATCCTCCAAAACCAAATCAATCCCAATGAATCCGATGGTCGGAGGCAAAACGCTGAGAACTCGCTTTCCCAGACTTGTCGCTCGTTCGATAAGGGCTGGCTTCATCATCCGTTGTCCACCCAAATAAGAGAATTTTCCGTCGCCAGAAAGTATCTGGCGCATGGGCGGACATGCAATCGGTTCTTCCCTGCCTTGGCACAGAAAACTGATACTGCATGCAATTCCGTTTACCAATTGTTCCAAACGCGTGACGTGAGGAAACGTCTGGTCCGTTCGCTGCTCGACAAGCTCAACCATCGAACCGGCACCGTCGTTCACCTTCGCAATCGCTGGGTATGAAAAGTCCGCAGGCAACGGTTCGTAGGCATCAAGCTTAAGACCTGGTGGCGTTGCGATTCCCCCATCCGCCAACTGTTGTGCCGTGAGTGATTTGTCAGCGGCAATTCGGACAAAGTTGGAGTCCGGACTGAGCAACTTCGCGCCGATCATTTCGGCGCGCTGGGTCATATTGAAAGCAATGCCGTCGACTTCAGGGGCGATCAATAGACAGCAATCGCTGTTCACGCATGCACCGAAGAAGTTCTCAGGAAAGAACTGATCAACCTTGCTGATCCCCTGCCGATCCGATTCCGGCAGTCGAGCATCACGCAGCGAGACGACTTCGACGCCGGCGGCGACCAAATCATCATATACCGCACGCCACATCGCTTCGCCTTCAACAAGCAGCGAGCCTTCGGGCATTGGCCGATTATCGAGGCTTTGAAAGCCACCGCCGGTAACAAATTCGAAAAGAAAGACTCGCATTTGCAACCATTAACTCGGTCGCTAAGACGCGAGCAAATAAAACGGCAAACTAGAAAATGCCAAGTTGATCCCGAGCGTCTTCCGTCATCTTGTCAGGCGTCCACGGCGGATCCATCACGATCCGAACTTCGACGTTATTCACTTGATCCAACTGGCTGACCACATTCTTGCTGTTTGAAATCAACTGTGGCCCAGCGGGACATGCGGGCGAGGTCATCGTCATATCGATGAACACGTCTTTCTTGTCGTCCTCTTCCGCGTCCTTGATTTCAACGACGTAGATCAGACCTAGATCGACGATGTTTACAAACAACTCTGGGTCAATGACCTTCTTGAGTTCTTCCCGCACCTTGTCTTCGCTGAGCATAGCAATCTCTCTTGTTTTCTTTTCTTTACCGAATCAGACCTATTCAATCATCAGCCAGTTCAACCAGCACGTCGTCGCCTTCGACTTTCACCGTGTGCGACAACGTATCAGCCGTTGCAGGCATGGTTAGGGCTTTGCCATTGGTAATGTCAAACTTTGCCCCATGTCGCGGACAAGCGATTGTCTTGTCGTCCAATTCGCCCTCACCTAACGGCCCGCCATCGTGCGTACAGACATCTTCCAAACAATAGTATTCACCACCGATGTGGAAGAGAACAACCAAACGGTCGTCAACCTCGAAGTACTGTTTTCCAGGGTCGGGAATGTCGGTTGTCTTTGCGATCTTATGGAACATCGACTCGTCTAACGGCTAGATTTCAATTCAGAGGGGTGACAGCCCAGAGGGTTGCCTCCAGATCATAGGCAGCAATCGACACTTCGCCAGCATTTGACACTGCGCCATAATCCGCCCGGCACTACATAATCTCTTGTAGAAGTCTTTTGAGCAACTCCATCGGCAGCCCAACCACATTGGATTCGCTCCCCTCCTGCACTTGCAACCACCCAGTACGATCCTGCAAACCGAAGCCACCGGCTTTTCCCACCCACAGCCCCGTTTCCAAGTACTCGTCAATTTCCTGATCGGAAAGGTCCTTCATCGTGAGGCGAGTCGTCGCAACCTCAACGAAAGTTGGGCCATTTGGCTTGCGAAGAACACACAACCCGCTGTGGACAAAGTGATCACGCCCTCGCAAACGCATCAGCATTTGCTCAGCATGGTCTACGTCTCGAGGCTTTCCCAGGAAGGCACCATCTATTTCGGCCACGGTGTCGCAACCGATCACGATGCCTTCGGAAATGCGAGCGGCAACATTTTCAGCTTTCTGTTTGCCATATCGCGCGACCATTTGCCGCGGCGACTCGCCGCTACACAATCCGTCTTCGGCCGCATCGTCCGCTGCGATCACTTCAAACGAATAGCCAGCCTCTTCCATCAATTGGCGGCGACGAGGAGACTGACTGGCGAGAATAAGTCGCATGGTTTAGAAAGTCCTCAGCTGTTTCGATTCGTTACCTGACGCCAGCGCACCCACATCTTTGAATGCTCCAGCTCCATCCCTGCCGGTTCTCTACGAAGATAACCATGTGCTGGTCATAAACAAACCGGCCGGGTTAGCGACGATGGGTGTCCCCGCCGGACAGGCGAGTCTGCTGGAGCATGCGAAGCACTACATCAAGGAAAAATACGACAAACCTGGCAACGTGTACCTCGGAGTTGTCAGTCGACTAGACGCCCCAGTCACAGGCGCTGTGCTGATCGCTCGAACGTCCAAGGCAGCTTCCAGATTGAGCCAACAGTTCCGCGAACGGTCGATCGAGAAATCGTATCTGGCAATCGTGGAAAACCAGCCTCCTAAGACGGAGGACACGCTTACCCACTGGTTAAAGAAAGACGAACGCCATCGTCGGATGCATATCACGCAAGACCTTGCGAATGCGCAGGAAGCTCGCTTGCGTTACAGCGTCCTACAAACGATGCCGACCAGCACGCTGCTACAGGTCGCCCTCGAGACCGGACGCAAACATCAGATCCGCGTTCAAATGTCCGCCATTGGCTGCCCGATCCTCGGCGACCGCAAGTACAAGAGCACGGTACTAAAATTCGAACCTGGAATCGCTCTACATTCGCATCGCGTCGTATTCGAGCACCCCACAAAACGCGAGCCCATCACAGTAGAGGCTCCGCGACCAGGCTATTGGAAAAAGTGGCTTCGTGGCTAAATCAGTGCTGCTTTGCGAGTTTCGCCTAGAGGTTATTCGCGAGGAGACGAAGGCTCTCACGGAGGCACAAAGGCACGGAGAGGGCTGATATCTGTAGACCTGAATAAGGCCCAAAACACGGCTACCAATCATGACCAACGCGTGTGTCAATCAGATTTCCTCTGTGCCTCCGTGCCTTTGTGAGACATCCCTTCACACGGCAACGAATCTCACCAGAGATGGCGACGCTCGAAGGCATGGATGGAGGCGTTACGAACGAACCACCTTTTGCGTTCATCGCGAACCAGTCGAAGGATCTCACGGAGGCACAAAGGCACGGAGAGAGCTGATATCTGTAGACCTGAATGAAGCCCAAAACACGGCTACCATTCATGACCAAGGCGTGCGTCAATCGAACTTCCTCTGTGCCTCCGTGCCTTTGTGAGAGATTCCTTCACACGGCAACGAATCACACCAGAGATGATGACGCACGAAGGCATGGATGAAACGTTACGAACGAACCACCTTTTGTGTTCATCGCGAACCGGTCGAAGGATATCACGGAACGAATGTGTCGCGAAGTTCCGTCGACTCGTTCTTTCGCCGGCCGGACCTAGTGAAACGCTAGGTAGCGTCGCCGCAAGTAATTCTTGCGAGTGATCTGTTCGTTCAAGGTCAGAAGGTCGTAGATCAGCCCCAATCCCAGCAGCCCACCGGTCAGCAGGTACAGCACTCCGAATACGACGTCGCCCATATAGAAACGGTGAAACCCCAAGACTCCGCCTAGAACGAACAACACCCATGTCGCCGTATAGTCTGTCTCACCAACCATGAATCGCTGGCCCGCTTCCGCATCCATCGACGGGATCAGGAACAAATCAACTAGCCAGCCGATGCCACAAAGGCCCAGCGTGAACATCCAAATCACGCCGCTTATCGGCTTTCCGTAGTAAAACCGATGCGCCCCGAAGACTCCCAAGAGCCAAGCCAAATAGCCGACGAATAAGGAATGGGTACGGTGCATGTTCTTTCGGTTAACTCGCTGTGACGGATTAGTCTGCGGGAATCAACTCCAGAGCCCCCGCTACCAAGTGGTTCGCTAACACTCTGAAATTATTTCAACAAGCGTTCAGAAACCGAAAGCGGTCAAGCCAATATCTTGAAAAACGCCGCAATCTGACCGCAGCAAGACGGAATTGGCCTAAGTTTTGTCCTCCAAACGAGTTCTTACTGTGGCTACAATACCGCGACGTCACGGGGACCGTGGCTTCAACGTCTCTAGGTGCAAGTTTGGCTCGCTCGAAATCTGAAAATCGTTTCGCTCATTCAGCAATCCAGAGTGGATTGGTGACGGAAGCTGAATTGTCGGAAGCTCAGCAGCAGCTACTGTCAAACGGCTTGGACTCATCTGACGATGCCGTCAGCAACCTGCTTGTCCGAACGCGGATCATCTCCGAGTACCAAGCGGAGCAGTTAAAGGAAGGCCGAACCAAATTCACTTTGGGTCCCTACATCATCACCGACTGGCTTGGCCAAGGTGGGATGGGGCAGGTCTTCAAAGCCAGACACGAAATGATGGGACGCGAAGTTGCCATCAAGGTTCTGCCACAAGAGAAATCCAGCACCGACGCAATTGCCAGCTTTACCCGAGAGATCCGCACCCAAGCACAACTGGATCACCCACGCCTCGTTCGAGCGTACGACGCGGGGCAAGATGGCAAGGTGTACTTCTTAGTGACAGAGTATGTTCCGGGGACTGATCTCCGTCGCTTAGTCCGACTAGACGGTCGCCTGACGATGGTTCAAGCAGCCTCAATCGTCAGCCAGGTCGCACTCGGGCTGCAACACGCTCACGAGCAACAACTGATTCATCGCGACATCAAGCCGGGCAACATTCTGGTAACACCCGACGGAACTGCCAAACTTTCCGACTTGGGTTTGGCTGGCTTCTTACACGAAGGTGACCGCGACCCGCGCGCTGGCAAAATTGTTGGGACCGCCGACTACCTATCGCCCGAGCAGATCCGCGATCCCGGTAGTGTTGCGCCGTGCAGTGACATCTACTCACTAGGTTGTACGCTGTACTACGCAGTCACCGCCAAGGTTCCATTTCCGGGCGGCAGAACCAAAGACAAAGTTCGCCGTCACTTGGAAGAAATGCCTTGGCACCCGCGGCGATTGAATCCGGACATTGCCGAGGAATTCGTCGATGTCGTCGCGGACATGATGGAG
>CAYQMZ010000048.1:0-5743 GCA_964418725.1 uncultured Pirellulaceae bacterium | reverse complement strand
GGAGAAAGATCCAACACGGCGTATCCGCACGGCCGCGGAAGTGGCTCGTCGTTTGGAACCATGGGCGAAGGAAAAATACGACCTACCGTCGTCCAGTCTCACACGCAGCCCGTGGCAGGCTGCTCCTTTGCCGGGTATTCATGACACCGCCGTCGAATACGAAGACTCGCAAGCCAGCGGTGCCCTATCTGGTTCACAGAGCAGCCCAAGTCAGCAGCTATCCGAAAGCACTCATCCGCTTTCCGCCGCCACGGAAGACACTCGCGTTATTCGAACACCAGTGAAGCCGCCGGAATCCACCGTGCAGGTCGACGTTGCCAAACGCAAGACGCGTACCCGTGAGCCCATCACGCTATCCAGCCTGACGCTGGTTTTGGCAGTCGTCGTTCCGCTCGCGATGTTGGTCGGTGCGTTGCTGGCCGTGGTGGTCATGTCACAGTTTCGGTGACCTCCACGCAACGCCAACCATTTATTGAGCAGCCGTCAACTCGGCTTCAAGCTCAGAGATCCGCCGCGGATCGAGGTATTTGCCAAGTGTTCTGCCGGTTTGAACAAACATGGTGTCGATTCTGGTTCGCAACGACGGATCCGTAATTTTTAGCGTCTGCTGCTGACGCCGAATGTCGTTTTCGAAATCCGATTTTGATGGCAAGTCGCGCATCTGGTCCAACAGCCGACGAGCGTCGTCCAACTCACGATTTGCGATCAAGCGACGAATTCTTGCCGTGAGGCTTTCGCGCTGAGCGACCAAATCAACCAACTGCGTCTGAATGCCTGAAAGAAATCCGTCGGTCTCGACTCGCTGACGATCATCTCGCATAGAAGCGACGACGACCTTACGCAGGCCCGGCACAATCGGAAGTTTTGCTGTAACGCGCCCCCCGCTACGAACCAGCAACGTCCGAATTGGACTCTCGGAAGTTGGAATCACCAATTCACCTCGCCAGTTGGTGTAACCAATAAATTGCGTCTTCTTCTCGCCCTTTTCATGAATCTCATAGCCAATCAACGGCACTGGCTCGGAACTTCGTGACTGCAATCTGATCGTTGATTCATTGGCCGTTCGTTTAGCACGCACGGCGATCTGTTGATTTCGGCGATTCCGTTTGGTGCGAAACGGCTGTTTGTAACCTGATATGACCTCTAAATTACTGATGCTGTCGACAGTGGGTGCACTAACGAGCAAGTACGTCCAATCGATCGCCCTGACGTCCTTTCCTCTCGTCTGTCCCGAAGTGCTAACTTTCCGATCAAAGGGCAGCAAGACGTCACCTGGCTGCAATCGAGCCGCGGAGTGCTCACCTTGAATGAGTGCACCGGCACGCAGCCGTGTCTTGGCCAAGCCTTCCGAATAGCGATCGATCCGTACCAGCGGCGAAAACGCGTCGGCAACCATTTGTGTGGCACGCCTGGAGACTTCCGAAAGCGTCTCAACGTGATCACTTTCCAGTGGGCCCAATCGCAAGAGTGTTCCATCGAATTCGCGAACCTGAATCTGATACCCCTCACGGGCGGCTACTAATCGAACCAAAAACGTTTTGTCAGACCTAGTGCTCTCCGGGACCATCGTCGCAACTGCCTGTGACGTGAGTCGGTCCATTGCGTTGAGCATCTCTGTGCGTGCGGCTCCCGTCGCAATCATCACCTCCGAATGCCAAGTCGCTCGAAAAACAACCTTCAACTTGCGAGACAGCTCCAGCCTCAAAACTTCGCGCCAGTCAGCGGGCGTGCCAGGCTGATCACCAAAGGCCAGCAAGACTTTCGTTTCGTAGGGCGTGACCTCCCAGACGGACTGTCCACTTACATCGTCAACGGCAACCCAACCGACGATGCACACCATCGACGCCAGTGTAAGTGCAAAAGGTCTTATGTAAGATCCGGTCAGTGCGGTCATGTAGCCGATCAAGGTGCTAACCTCCAATCGCGAATACTTCGATACAGCGTGATGGGCTGCTTTCGGATTCCACTGATGCCACTCCGCACCGCGGTGTGTTCGATCACCTGCCAAAGCGGGATCAAAGGAGTGTGACTGAAAGTAAGCTGATGCATGCGGCTAAACTGCCGGCGTGCTTCGGCCAGGTCGGAGGCCTCCTGCAAGCTCCGTGCTGCGTGCCACAGCAAGCCTCCGTGCCGCCCTAGAATGCCGTGATTCAGAATTAAATTCGGCAGATCTGCAAGCGGCTCTTCGATAGTCGTTTCCACATACAGCAGATCCCACCCACGGTCGGCCGGCCAGCCCCGACCAGACTCCAGCTTTCGAAGCACGACTTTCACACCGATCCGCCTCAAGTCACGTACAATTGCCTCGCAACCAGCAGTTGCAACCGGACTGTCGGTGTGCGCGAGCACCAACTCGGGCATCACGGCAACCGCTTGTTCGCCATCAGTGGACTCGTCGTTACCGTTCTCTTCCGATGAGGGCTCCGCATTCGCTTCCTCCCCAGCAGTGGACTCATCCGGATTTACCTTCCCTTGTTTCGACTCTTCTTGCTTTGGCTCTTCTTGGTTCTTTTTCTGGGCCACGGCGAGTCGGAGCAACACGTTCGCCAGTGCCGGATCGTACTTTCTAGGTTCAATGTCGCGGTTGTATGCGTAGCTCAGCGGATCGTCAAAGTTCATTCCGATGGGTGCAAGTCCTGAAATCACTTCCGCAATCGGCGGCGACATTCCGGCGTTCAACTCCGTTCGGACGAACTCCTGCCGATTGATTCCATACAGCAATCCACGACGGAACGTGGCATTCCTCAACAGTGGCTCGCGGTCATTGAAAACCAGGCAATGCACGGTCGGCAATCGATATTGCAATAGGCTCAGATCGGCTTGGGACTTCAGATTTGCCAAATCCGCCGGATAGACTCGATCGATCAAATCCACTTCGCCTGCCAATAGCGCGTCCGTGGCCTTGCCTGGATCGTCGTAGTAAGTCTCCGCGATTTCATTTACGCCACTCTTTGCGGTGTCCGAATCGTCAATGCGTTCGAAAATTCGAATCGCCTTTTCATCGGCCGCACCCAACCGAAAGTCTGCCGCCAGCTCGTTCGACGCATTGGCCCGAGGCAAGAGGGATTGCGGCAGCAACGACGGACGGGTGAACGTCACCTCAAGTTGGTTCGCGTCCTTCACATAGACGCTCTTTACGTACTCAGCCCACCGGGGTGAGAAATCCTCGGCGTCGGGGTTCGCTCGCCGCAGTAGTAATCTCGCCAGACTGTTGGCTTCACTGACGTAGGCGTCGTCTAACGTGAGCTCAACTTTGGTTCGACCGGACGCCACCTTCAAGTTTCCAATACGGCTTTCGTAGACACCGCCATCGACCGTGAATTCTTTGAAATCAACGATTCCACGAGACAGTAGAGACGCCGCACGACGAGTCGCCCAATTCAATTCGTGTCGCAACGGATCATAGTCTGCCGGGATCTGATACGGTTGTGTGACGGCGGCACGCAACCGAGGAAACCGAGCCAAAATTGACTTTCGCAGCCGTTCGATTTCAGGCAAATCCTGCCATGCATCCTTAGCACGTCGCAGGGCTGCGAAGGCTAAGGACGGATTACCTGCAGCAAGCGCCTGTTTTGCCGCACCAACTTCGGATGAGGCTTTGCTTTTCAATCTTTGCTGCCACTTGGCAACGGTCGCTTCCGTCGCGGAACCGTACTTTTCCTTCGCAAACCTCAGTTTCGCACGCACGGAACGAAAATTCCCGTTTGTGAATTCCGCTTGGATGATCTGTGACAGGACTCGATCAAGCACTCGATTCAGCCCAGCCCGATTTGGGTTCAGGCGATAGACTTGATTCAACGAAAGTAACGCTTCGTCGTACCGCTTGCGCGAAAAAAGGTAACCAGCATCCTTGTAGTAGAAAGACTCCTCAAGCTGCTTGAGCCCGCGCATCTTCGGATACTCATTGGCGAGACGAGCGATGTAGTAGTACGCATCATCGACGCTATTTTCACCAAGCAGCTTTCTTGCCTCCGCTCGGAGCATCTGCGGAAACGTCTCCAATTTGCTGATGTTTGCCCCCGCGACGGCAAACAGCAGGTCTGGCGGGTCGACCAAGCGACGCACTCGCAACGCGCCACTGACTTCGGCGGGCGGATTTTCGGAGTCAATCGATTCGATCGGAAACACTTCCACTTTGGCGAAGTTATCCGCCTTCTGAAGCGTAATTCGATCGAAGGGCTCTCGTTCGTGTAGCGGAAGCGTATCGTCGGATTCTTGAGCAAACGTGTCCGGACTGACGACCAACAAGCAGCACACCGCAAGAACAACAAAGAGCCGCACGAGCAACCGCCAGGGGCAAGTCCTATTCATTGCGTTCCACATCTTGTGTTTCACCTACTTAGGAACGTCAACGAGATACAAAGTGCCATCCCACCCTGCCACGAGAAGCCGTTGCTTGAACAGTACAGGGCCACTCCCAAACGGCTCGCTAAACTGCTGAGTCGCCTTTGCTTGGCCATTCGATCCAACAACCGTGATACGACCGTCCGTCGACGCGAGCACCATATCGCCGTTCAATGAGAGAGGTTCGCCAGCGAGCGGCCCCAAACCGGCCATCTGAAAGACCTGATTTCCGTCGGCATCAAACGCGAGCACGTTCTTGGCAGAATCCGCAACAATCACCTTGGAGCCCACTCTGGTTGGTCCCCAGGCGATCCCGCCATCCAGTGGCCAGCGATTTGTGATTTGCAGTGTTCCACTGTCAATGGCGACAACCTCATGGCCGCCGCCAGACCGAACAACGGCGTAAACCAATTCTCCGGCAGCAGCCAGCCCAGCGACCAAATCGCCGTCGATCGAATTCTCGGCAGCCAACGACAGTTGCTGTCGATTCGCGGCGACCCGGTACAGTTGTCCCGACTTGTCGGCCGCCACGAATTGTCGGCCGATGGACGCGGGCGTGAGCCAGTCAATTCGCTTTCCAGCCTCCAGTCGAGGTGTGAACGGAGTCACTCTGGCCTTACCGTTTGTTGCATCCAGCAAGTGGATGGGGCCAGCCTCCGTCGCGGCAAGCAGCGAATTGGCAAATACAGCCAACGGTGCTGATGCTTTGTCCGGGTCAATTCTCAATGGAATGCGTTGCAGTTCACTGGACGCCGATTTCGCGATGACAAAATGACTGGACGGCGGAGGACCTACGAAGATCGCATTGTCTTTGGAGAGATCAATGGTTTGAGCAAACGATTGTGGCAATAGTGACGCATCAATACGAGCCGTCGGCTTGCTGAGGACCTTCGCATTTTGGATAGCGAACATCGCCCCGTTTGCTGTGACGGCGTGAACTTTGCCACCGCCCACAACGACATTGCTGGGCACCCCCAGGTCTGTCTGCCACGCGGGCAGACCGTTTCCTTCGATAGGTGTTGCCGACACCGTGGCTCCCTGCATCCCGACACGACGTCGAACATGAAATAGGTAGCCATTAATGCGACGAAGCGGGTTCAGGAATCGATCTTCACGATCCCGCGACCAAGACGTGATGACTTGCCCACGCGTCGACTGCAGTTGATATCGACTGAGTGTTCGATTTGCGACCCAGATACGTGATCGATCCAGCAGACCGTAACTGGGGCCCAAGTTTTGATTGACGGCTGCCGAGACAGCCAAACTTTTCGGCTGCTGCGAATCGATGGGTACCTCCAGAATCTGTAGCTCGCCAAGCTCGGAAACCACCATCGCACGGCGATCGTCAACGCTGGGCGAACTGGTCACCTGGCCATTGACCTTCAGTGGCGCCCCGATC
>CAYQMZ010000047.1:3651-18901 GCA_964418725.1 uncultured Pirellulaceae bacterium | reverse complement strand
CATCGCGAAACCGAGCCGCGTCCTCCGCCGCCGCGTAGCGGATTTCGCCGCCGATGCGGATGCGGATAATGCGACGATCGTTCTCCAGTTGGTCCAACGTAGCTTCCAGGGCTGGACGCAATTCGTCGGCAACGCGGTGGCTCACTTCACCCAGCGACAGGTCACCCAACTTCAGCAACAGTTCGTGGATCGCATCTTCGTTTTTCGCCGGGTACTTTCCATCCAGCCGCTGCAACTGCAAGCCCACTTCGTCCACGGTGTCAGCATCCAGCAGCTCTCGCAACTCGGCGTCGCCTAAAAGCTCTTTCAGTTGCGAGTAATCCAGTGCCAATGAGCGAGCACGACGTTCGGCAAGCGGTGCATCGCCGTCGTACAGAAAGTTTGCCGTGTACGTGAACAACAGTGTCGAAGCAAAAGGCGATGGCGAGTTGGAGGTCACCGAACGCACGTTGATCGCTCGGCGCTCGATGTCTTGCAAAATCGTTGTTAGCCCACGAATATCGAACACATCTCGCAGGCATTCTCGATACGTTTCCAGCAAGATCGGAAAGTTCCGAAACTGCGAAGCAACTGCAAGCAGGTCGGCCGACTTGCGGCGTTGTACCCACAGCGGTGTCCTGCGGCCTGGATTCTGACGCGGAAGCAGCAACGCACGAGCAGCGTTTTCTCGAAAGCGAGCGGCGAACAACGCAGTGGTTCCCAACTCGTTTGTGATCGTTTCTTCCACGTTGTCTGCTTTGGGCAGCAGCGTGTCCAACGCGGGAGGCTGGTCGGTGCTGGGCATGCGAAACATGATGCCATCGTCCGTCCACACCATATCCACTTCGCCATCCAGATCTTGTCGCAACTTAGCCATGACGGCCATTGCCCATGGCGCATGAATGCGAGATCCGAACGGCGTAAGAATCGTAACGCGCCAATCGCCCACTTCATCAATGAAGGACTCAATAACGATCGTTTTGTCGCTGGGGACATCGCCCGTCGCTTCGGCCTGGTCCTTTAGGTAGTCGACTAAGTTCTTGGCGGCACGCCGATCGAGCGCATGTTTTTCAACGAGCTTTTCTTCAGCCTTCGGACGCGACATTTTCAATAGTCGACGTGTCAGAGCACCAATCGCCTTTCCAAAATCGAGCGGACGACCGGGACCCTCGCCACGCCAGAAAGGCATCCGACCAGGCTCGCCTGGAGCTGGGACAACCAGCACTCGGTCATGCGTGATCTCCATCACACGCCAACTGGAAGCACCTAGCAGAAAGACGTCTCCAGGGCGTGTTTCAAATACCATCTCCTCATCCAACTCGCCAACGCGACTGCTGGACGAATCGTCGCCCATCAAGAAGACACCATACAAACCACGATCAGGAATGGTGCCAGCATTCAATATCGCGATACGTTGGGTTCCCTTCCGCGGAGAGATCTCGCCCTTGATGCGATCCCAGTTGATCCTCGGTCGAAGCTCAGAAAACTCGTCCGATGGGTAGCGACCCGAAAGCAGATCCAAAATGCTCTCGAACGCCGTTCGCGGCAATTCATTGAAGGGTGCCGCCTGTCTTACGACGGCGAAGACTTCGTCGACCGGCTTTGCCTCGAGCGCGACCATCGCAACAATCTGCTGAGCCAACACGTCGAGTGGGTTCCGTGGGTAGAAAGTTTCCTCTACTTCACCGATGAACATCTTTTCGGTTGCCGCGCTGCACGAGAGCAGATCACCACGAAATTTCGGAAAGATAACACCCTCGGATACGGCGCCGACTTGGTGCCCGGCGCGACCAATGCGTTGTATGCCTGACGCGATAGTCGGTGGAGCTTCGATTTGAATGACCAGATCCACGGCCCCCATATCGATTCCCAGCTCCAAGGACGACGTCGCGACAATCGCCGGCAGCTGACCTCGTTTCAGCCGGTCCTCAATCAGCAGCCGCATGTCTTTCGCGATGGAACCATGATGTGCCATCGCAATTTCTTCGTCCGCCAACTCGTTGATCGAAGCCGAAAGCCGTTCTGCTAAGCGTCGACTGTTGACGAATAGCATGGTCGATCGATGGCCGCGAATCAGTTCGACGAGACGCGGATGAATCGCCGGCCAAATAGACGGAATCGACGGGCCGGCCGAAGTGGCACCTGACGGAATCGCCCCGTTGGCCGGACCGTTGGCAGCCAGTTCCGCCATGTCCTCCACGGGAACTTCGATCGTTAGTTCCAACTGACGCTTTCGTCCCGCTTCGATGATCTCGACGTGACGCGGCTTCGGTCGTGCATCGGGGTTTGCAGGATCAACTTCGGAGCCACCCAACAGTCTGGCGACTTCGTCCAAAGGACGTTGTGTTGCGGACAAGCCAATGCGTTGAATTGGCTTTGCGTCTGGGTCACAGCTTCGCCGCAACGCTTCCAGTCGTTCCAACGACAGAAACAAATGCGTTCCCCGCTTTGTGGCGACCATCGAGTGAATCTCATCAATGATGATCGTGTCGACGGTGGTAAGTACCTCGCGCGCTCGAGACGTTAGCATCAAGTACAGCGACTCGGGCGTGGTGATCAAAATGTCGGGCGGATCACGCGTGATCCTGGTTCGTTCGGCGGAGGGAGTGTCTCCCGACCGCACAGCAACGGTTGGAACGTGGTGGTCTACTTCTTCACGCAAGGCGGCAACGCGGACACCGGCCAGAGGCGAACGCAGGTTGCGTTCAACGTCAACTCCCAAGGCCTTCAACGGAGAAATGTAGAGCGTTCGAACACCCCGCTTGCTCTCAACTTCGCTGCCCTTCGAACGGGTGTTGGTCGATTCTTGCGAAATGGCGGTCCGTGACACGCCGACTTGTTTGGAATCGGATCCTGACGCACAGAGACTCTCGCGACCATCGAACATGATTCGATTGATGGCGATCAAAAAGGCGGATAGCGTCTTACCGGAGCCGGTGGGAGCCAGCAGCAGCGTATTTTTGCCTTCCGCGATTACCGGCCACGATTTCTCCTGGGCGGTGGTGGGACGTTCAAATGTGTCCAGAAACCAACGACGTAACGTCGGGTGGAAGTAGCCTAGTTTGGGTTTGGTTGCGGTGCTCACATGTTCATTTTATGCCCAAAACCCAACCGCAACAGTTCGGGACCAAAGGTTGTTGCCGTCTACTGCCAGTCGGGCGACCGATGCCGCAGAAAGACTTTCCGACAAGCGCCAAATGAAAGTGAAAGGCCCGTCAATCATTTTAACGACACGCGATCAAGCAAGCGGTGAGCACGCTTGAAGCGAATCCAATACGAGTAGATGCTCAGTTCGAACTGGGATCCCGACCGCAATCTGCCCCAAGTTCGTCCAGCATGCGTTTGACGTCGATTGGCTTTTGTAGGACGAGATCAGCCCCAACCGAATCAAGCTGGTCGTTCGATCCGGTCGCCAGGATGATTTTGGTGTTGGGGTTCACCGAGCGGATCTTACGGATCACATTGCGGCCGTCTCCTTCCGCCCCCAGTCCTAAATCCACGACTGCCACGTCGTATTGGCAGTCTTGAGCCTGAGCTATGCCATCCGATTCAGATTGCGCGATACGAACTCGAAAGTTCTGGTCACGAAGCAACTGCCAAAGGTTTTCGCAAAACTCTGTGTCATCGTCGACCAACAACACAACTGGTTCGCTTGCAGCTTGCTCCAACAACGGCAGCAATGCTGCAAAGTCGACCGGCTTGCGTAGCACCTTCCATGTACCGGCAGCTTTCGCTTTCGAGACTCCATCGCTACCCGCATAAGCCGTAACCATGATGGCTACGATCTCGGGTCGCAGCTTTTTCATTTCGGCGTACAGCGTTGCGCCGTCCATGCCTGGCATCTTGAAGTCCAGCAGCGCGACATCGTAAGAATGATTTTTCACCATGTGCAACGCCGATGGTCCATCGTGGGCCGTATCAGCCCGATAGCCCAGGTCGTCCAGAATATCCTTTACGTTGCAACGGATATCCGCATCGTCGTCAACAACCAGTATCGCAGGTGCGTCAGTCATGGGACTCCTCCTTCCTTACGATTCTAACCGCAGAAAACGACGAGGAGCAACGCAGTGCCACGAATTCATTCCGATGTGGCAGCAACCAACAATACAGTAAACTTACTGCCGACAGAGGGTTGGCTTTCGATCTGAAGTTGCCCTTTATTCTTGTCGATGATCGTGCGCGTTATCGCAAGTCCAAGCCCCATGCCGCGTGCTTTGGTTGAGAAGAGTGGTTCGAGGATTTTGTCGAGTTGATCGGCCGGAATCCCATGCCCCGTATCAGAAACCGACACTGCAACGTGTCCATCGACAGCCTCCGCATCGATTGACAGTCGGCCACCGCCTTCCATTGCGTCACGGGCGTTGCGAACCAAGTTACGAAAGACGATAGGAATCTGATGCTCATCGGCCATTACCCAAGGCAAATCCTCGGGGAAGTTCCATTGAACATCGATGCTCGAATCCATACTCGTAGCACGGACGACATCCCGCAAAATGGGCTCGATGCTCAGTGGCTGCATATTCGGATCAGGAAGTTTGGCGACATCCGAAAGCGCCGTAATCACATTGTCGATTAGTGTCACTTGGCGATCGATGCGCCCCAGGTGCTCAGCCGTCTTCTCTTCTGTCGGATTGCGTGCGTTCAGCAGATAGTAGATCGAAGTCTTTACGGCATTCAGTGGATTGCGAATCTCGTGCGCGATACCTCCGGACACTTGCCCAAGGGTCGCCAGCTTTTCCTTCTTAAGCAACTCCGATTGGGCTTCTTTTAGTTCGGCCGTTCTTTCCTGAACACGGTGCTCCAGTTGCTCGTTCAACTGCTTGAGCTTCTGCTCGGCCTCTTTGAGGTCACTGATATCGCGAACGATTCCCGTGAACATTCGGCGGCCGTCATCGTGAAATTCGCTGACCGCCAGATGCATGGGAAAGATGGACCCGTCCTTGCGTTGCCCGACGACTTCGCGACCGATGCCAATGATTTTCGCTGGGCCGCCGCCAACGTAATTTTGCAAGTAACCGTCGTGCTCTTCCTGATAGGGCGATGGCATCAGGATATTGACGTTTTTCCCGAGTAGCTCCTCGGGGTCGTAGCCGAAGAGCTTCTTTGTCGCCTGATTCGCTGAGTCGATACGACCGCGCTCGTCGATCGTAATAATTGCGTCAACCGCGTTATTGAGGACAGTTTCGAGTCGAGAATTATTCTTGCCTGCGTCCAATTTCCTGTCCCAGCATCTAAATAAAACCACGATTTCGGTCGAGCAGATTCGTGAACTCAACCAAGGAATCGGAGTGCACGGAAAACAGAGTGGCACTGGCTCTGCCAGTGATTGCGTGAACTACGGTGCAAGCTCCACCACTGGCAGAGCCAGTTGCCACCCGGAATCATCTCAGGTTATACAAGGATCCGTGCGGCTTGGCTGTATTGAACTTGCGTTTACACTGGCGTGTGGACGCAAGTGGACGAGTGCGCGAGAAGTGCACGGCTAGACAAGGATGCGAACCGGATAAGAAACGGCCGCGCCAGATCGACGCGGCCTTACTGCGAGTTCGAAGTCGTCGAAAGCTAGTTCGCCTCAACCGGCAGATGGCGGATTCCGCCATTGCGATGTCGAACAGCGTGACCTCTGTGGCCTCGGTCAATGGCTTTAGCAACAACCGTTTCGGCCCGGTGGATGGCTTTCACGATCGCGGCATAGAGGTTCTCATGCTTGGCTCGAACGTGGAACTGACCGCGAGGTGCCAGCTTCAAGTCAATGGTGCAGATCTTGTCTTGTCCGCCCTTGGCTCCGTTCTCGTCAACCACATGTACATCAACTCGTTCGATTCGCTCGGCGAAACGTCCGATCACCAGTTGAATACGATCGCGTACGTAACGATCAACAACGGGATTCTTACGCTTGTTGTACATATTGATTCGCATGGTCATGTTGCTTTCCTCTTGCAAGAACTGCTAAAGATTGGTGACTAAAAGTCCAACGTGGTCTCGAAAGGGTGTGTCGCTACCGTTGGTCGTTTCGGATACTCATTCCGTTTCTTGGTTTTGCGTTGTACGTGGCGTACTTCACAAGTTTCCTTCTCCTTCGTTTTTCGACGCATCCTAGTGCGGCACGTTGGTCTGCGTTTGCCTTTGACCTTCATGACTACCTCCTTTCAGGTGCTTAGTCATGATGTCTAAAAGCAAGAGACGTGCCGTGGTCTCTTTATCGCTTATTCGAGCACTGTGGCCGTTTATTGGTGTCTCACGGTGTGCGAATTCCGGCTAAATGTGCTTCTCCGCACAGGGAAGACGGGTTTTTAGGTCGGTCGATTCAGAAAAAATGCCGTCAGGCTCACGCCTCTCGTTTTCTTGGCCGAAAACGCCCCCGTTTCGATACTCGAATAATGGGTATACTTTGGCCATGATGGATTGGCGGAAGTACGGTTACTGGATTGGTTTGGTTGGACCAACGCTGTGGGCAAACTTGTCCCACGCACAGGATTCAGCAGAAGGCAATGCCCCGACAGGTATGGGCATCGTTTTCTCCGGCGGTTGGCCAGGCCTGCTGATTTTGCTGCTGCTGTTTGGGCTGTCACTGACCGCGCTGTATTTAATCTGTGAACATCTGCTGACGATCCGACGGCGAGAACTGATGCCCGACGGACTGGACACGCGGGTTCGAGAATACTTGTCCGGTGGCAAGCTGAAGGCTGCCGAAAAAGCCTGCCGCGATGAACCGAGTTTTCTATCGTTCGTGATGCTGCACGGGATGTCGGAAGCGGAAGAAGGCTGGCCGGCCATCGAGAAAGCGTTGGAAGATGCCAGCGCAGAACAAGCAGCTCGATTGTTTCGAAAGATTGAGTTCCTGTCGGTGATCGGAAACCTAGCTCCGATGGTCGGACTGCTAGGCACCGTGACCGGAATGATCATCGCGTTCCAACAAGTCGCCGGAAGCCAAGGAGCTGCCGGTGCGGGTGAGTTGGCCGAGGGCATCTATCAGGCACTGGTAACGACCGTTGGAGGATTGATCGTGGCCATTCCTTCGCTGGCCGCGTTTGCATTCTTTCGCAACCGCGTCGACCAACTGGTAGCCGAGGCTTCGTATCTGGCTCAACACGCTTGCAAGCCGCTGCGCCGACTTCGCCCAACCAAGTCGCCACCTCGAACTGCACCTCCACCCGTCTCCTAATCGCAGAACAACTGGCTTCGTTTTCAGATGCGAACTCCCGCCTCCAGCCATCAGCGTCGAGAGATGCGAGTCAACATGACTCCGATGATCGACGTCGTGTTCTTGCTGATCATCTTCTTCTTGGTGTCCAGTCACCTTGCTCGACAAGAGAGCCAACTACCGCTTCCATTGCCTGTGGCCGAAAGTGGTGAAGAAGTGACCGAAGCTCGAGAGCGAGTCGTTGTCAATTTGCTGGCGGACGGGTCCATCATGCTTGCCGGAAGAACGGTCGACCCAGACGAGTTGCAACGAAGGCTGAGCAACGAAGTGGCAGCCGGCGCCACGGATTTGGAAGTTCGAATTCGCAGCGACCGCGACGTAGCCTTTCAATTCATACAACCTATTCTGCTGGCCATTTCCAAGGCACGCGTGAACGACGTTACGTTCGCCGTCACCAAACGTTAGCCAGATCGCGTTTCCAACGAGACCCACGTGCGATACCCATCATCGTTTCACCGCCGAGACAGCTCCTTAGAAGTCGCGATGACTCCGATGATCGACGTGGTATTCATGTTGCTGATCTTCTTTGTGTGGACGGCCAGCTTTCGCGTCGCCGAACTGATTTTGCCCAGCAGCCTAGTCTCGCAAAGCCAGGGACAAGATGTCCAAGCGGTCGATCCCGAATTGGAAGATTTGGAACGTGTTGTCGTTCGATTACAGGCTCTGAACGCTGTGGAGCCGAACCCGAATCTAGCGTGGTACGTGAACGACGTTCCAGTCCAATCACTAAACGCCGTGCGGGAACGACTTCGATTGGTAGCCGGCATCAACGATGCGTTGCCGGTGCTTGTCGATCCCGACCAACTGGTACCTCTCGGCGATGTGATCAATGTCTATGACGCGGCCAAGCTGGCAGGTTTCCAAAACGTTCAATTTGCAACGCCATTGGAATGAACGGTGCAGAAGCCAGTCCTCCTACTGGGGACCTATCTGCGGTGGTGGCGATCCCGCGCGAGAATACGAGGCCAAGCGGATTTCGCCAACTCAAGTTGCACTTTGAGATTTTGCTGTCAGAAATCTCAGGGGCTGCGTACACTCACTGTATGAAGAAGCAACTGAAAAGAATCGCCCTGTCCAGTCTCTGCATCGCCACTTTTTTGCTGGCCACGGCCGACGCGCAGTTGTTGCCAAGCCAGGATATTTTGCAGCATGATCCGCCGGCATTTTCCGGGCTGGAACTCAATTTGGTCCCGTATGTGAAGCTTCCAGAGGATCCGATCCTTTCGACGTCTTCGCCGGCCCATGACAACCGACTGTACATATCCAGTTCGATTGGACGCATCAATATTGCGAACCCGGTGTCAAACGGCGGCCAACCAGTCGCGCCATTCCAAGCACAATCGTCGATCTGGTTCGATGTCAGCAATGACCTGGCTTTGAACTTCGATAACCGGGGCCACGGCGGCTTACGATCGTTCGCATTTCATCCAGAATTTGCAGCGAACGGAAAGTTCTACGTCTCGGCAATGGTGGACCGCCCCGAAGACATCTCCGGCTTAAACTACCTGGGGCAAAGTCAATTGGGGCCAGGTATTCAAGCCGACAGTGTGCTGGTCGAATTCACCTTTGACCATGAAGCCAACTCCGTCCAAGCGGATTCGGCGCGTGAGCTGTTTAGGATCACGATGCCACACTATGACCATCCGATTAAGCAGATCAAGTTTGACCCGTTTGCACAGCCAAGCGACGAGAACTACGGTCTGCTGTACGTCAATCACGGTGACTCGAGTATTCAAGCTGCAAGTGATGGCGGAGGACAGAATCTCGATGACGCGTTAGGAAAAGTCCTCCGCATCAACCCGCTCGCAGCCGGAGAACAGCCATACACCGTTCCTGCCTCAAACCCATACGCAAACTCGACCGACGGCAGTTTGCCAGAGATCTTCGCAAGCGGATTTCGTAATCCCCACAACCTTTCGTTTGCGCAACTGGGGGACGGTCGATCGCAATTGATCGTTGCTGACATCGGACGTAGTCACTTTGAAGAAGTCAACCTTGTCGACGCAGGACAGAACTACGGTTGGTCGACACGAGAGGGCCCGCTCGTTCATCTACAAACGGACGACGGAAACTTCGGCAACGGTGTCGAGCCGCTACCCGCCAACGAAGCGACAGCGAACAATGGTCAGAGTTTCACTTATCCTGCGACGATGTTTGATCACCGCCGAGTGGATCAAAATCTTGCAATCGCGGGGTCACACGTGATCGACAACGGTAGCCCACTAAGCGGCCAGTATGTGTTCGCAGACTTCGGCAGTTCTGGTCACGTCTATCATGTCGCCTTCGAAGATTTGCTGTCGGCAACGACGCAACTTGATGAAAACGATCCCTCGAGAGACGAACCCGGCGAATTAACCTATGCGGTCCCGTCACGAATTCGACTGAATTTCGACGCCGACAACGACGCAACGACGCCTGCGGAGTCGCACGACACGACCACTTCGCTACTGGACCGGAGCCGATCTGATCTGCGATTCGGCGTTGGGAACCTTGGTGAACTCTATCTAACCAGTAAGTCCAACGGTACGGTCTATCTGGCTACCAATTCACTACCGCCCGGTGACGTTGACCTGAATGGAGACGTCGATTTCGTCGACTTCCTGGTCTTGTCGGAGAACTTTGGCCAAGTGGGCACTTGGTGGCAAGGAGACTTTGACGGCAACGGAACTGTGCAATTCCCAGATTTCCTTGCTCTCTCAAGCAACTTCGGTCGCGATATAGACCGCGTGAGCCTCGCTCAGGAAGGATTGGCTGTGAGCAGTGTCCCCGAGCCCACTTCGGGGGTGCTATTGATTGGGTTGATGAGCTTGACGTGGATTACGCTAGGCCGTAACGCATACATCGTAGCACAGGCTGCCAGCCTGTAATCGACAATTACGCGGATCGAAGTCGGCAATTCCTTATCGTGAAACAAGTTCTACCCCACAGTCTGGCAGCCTAAGCAACTCTAACGCTTTGGCACCTGTGCCTCACGAACAAGTCCGCCTCTCTGATCGTCCAAGATCAACAGCGAGAACTTACTGACGAAGTCCAACTCGTTGGTGCTGAGCGACGAGTAATCGAATCGTCCGCGAAGGTCTGTGTAGCCATCCTTGTAGAACAGCGTTCGACCGTCCTGCATTTTGGCGTAGCACTTTACGTAAGTCTTCGGCATAGGTTTGCCGGACTTCGTATCGGTCACCTTCAACTGGCCGTAGTTCTCTGACATTTGCACCGTGAGCGAATTCGAGAAGTATGGCTGAGAACGTGTCACACCGTCCGCCACTACCTCAATCAACAGGTTGCGGTTGTGATACTCTTCAGGCAAGTCAAGGCGATGCTTCGAGCCGTCTGCCGCGAGTGCAACCTGCTTCGACACGTTCGGTCGAATGTGCGAGAACTGCCCCGCCGATCCGCTCAACTGATTCACGAACGGGTTGCTGCTGAAGAGCAACTCCAAGTCAATCAGGTAGTAGTTCACTTCAACGTTATCAACATTTTGGTAGTCGATGTTGATCACTTTATCTTCGACGAAGAACTCGAAACTGGCCTCTTGATCCGCGGCAGAAGCTTGCGTCTGCGTACGGTCCTTTTCGTCGACGACCAGCATGGCTTCGCCGTCGATTTCGTCCAGCATTGCCTTCACGTTGGCGAACGCCTTCTGCCATTTCGGAACGGGATAGTCGAGATACTGCTGGACGATGGTTCGGGCCAACGTCGGTTGTTCTCGGAAACAATCCAAGTACGCGGCAAAGTAATCGTACTGAACCAACGTGTTCAAGTTGCTACGTTGCACGGTGCCAAACCATTCGATCGCTTCTTCAATTCGATCTTGCAACAGCAGGTAATAGACCAGGGTCATGCGATCTTCAGACGTCAACTCAGCACGGAACTTCAGCACGTTTAGAAGTCGATGGTACTGCTCATCAAAGCGGTTGTTCAAAATCTGCCGCCGAGCCCCCAGTTGATGCGATCGAGCGTTGACCAGCGGCTTGTAATCCAGGTGCTGATACGTGTGACGCATGATCGGGTCAAGATCAACGAGGTCGCTGTCCAGCGTGGTACCACACTGACGAGCAAAGTCTGAGTGTTTCAACCAAGTTGAAACGGTATCGACATCGTTATGCTTAACACCATACGCCCACAACTCTCCTTCGTACACGTGCCGATCTTCAAGCAACTCAATCGCCTCAACGAAGAACTGCTTGTTAGCCATACGATGGGCCATGCGGGTCAAATCCAACTCATGCACGTTGTTGGCTTGCAGGTATTCCAACACGTCGTCGTTCGAAGCGAACTGCGAAACGTAATCCCACGATTCCTTGTCCACTTTGGACGGCTTTTCGAGCACCTTCAGGGTTTTCGCTTCAGCACTCGCGAGCACTGTTTCGTCTTGAGAGACGTGCGCCGGGAAATGCTGAAAGTCGCCCTTCGCGGGAAAATAGAAGAAGTAGTCGACAGTCTTCGTGTTGTACGCATCCAACTGATAGTCGACCGTTTGCGTGGTCTTACCACCGTTTACAGAGATCGCTCCCTCTGGAATTTGCAGAAGCAACTGCACCTTTCGAGGAGACGATGTTGGATTCGTGAGCACGACTTGGCAACCGTAAACAACGTGCGTTAGGAACTCGTCCGAAACAAACTTATCACGACGCACTCCCTGCACCATTTTGTATCGATCATCAGCTCGGAAGAAATTCTGTGTAATCAGAATCGGCAGATCGCCTGCGGTCGCAGAATCGTCCGCGTCTCCCTCGCCGCTTCGGTCAGACTCGCGTATTTGTTCCTGGAACAAGACCATGGGACTGGCCGCGGTCAGCGTCATGCGGCCGTCGGTGAATTCCGTCTTGTGCTCACCTGGCTCGAATGGCAAGTCGAGCAAGCCGAGTGCGAACATCATCTCGCTGAAGTTCCGAGTCGCCGCGGTCCAATTCGATGAGTAAAACGGCTTGGTTCTGTCTCGGGTCGCGTAGTCATGCCAGAACGCATTGATTTGTACGAGGTCGTCATCCTGCTCTTCGATGGGCAACCGATAGTAGTTGTTCTCTGCCCATTCCCGCGTTTTTTCAAGCTTCTCGTAGAGACGGCGTTGCCTCAGCAGACGCACGCTCGAGTCTGTGTGGAGAACCCTGTCTCCACGCACTGACTCAATGGAGAAGAGCTCTTCAGTACTCCTTGCCATATCACGAGATCGACCGCGTTGACGTTTCAGCGAATCGCTGTCCTTTTCATCAAGTGCTTCGAACGCGACACCAGAACGTGTTCGACTTGAAAGCGATTTCGCCTTTGCCGCTCGAGAAAACCTTGCTCGGCCACCGAAGCCGGCGCCTCCGCCCCCCATTCCGCCAGCTGCTTGTGGCGCGGCAGACGGAGCAGCCATGGCCGCTTGTGCGCTCAATCTCAGCTCCGCCAACTCACGTTGTTTGTTGACCAGACCAAACCGATCCTCATTGCGAAGCGACTTGCCGAGGATTGCCGTTTCGAACTGCCAATTGAATTGCGTCACATCGAAAGGCTCCAGACCGTACAGGTCCTCGATGTAGCGTCGAACACGTGCGTCCTCGCCATCAATCCTTTCACCCAACAACAATCGTTCGGCCGTGTTCAGGCGACCGTATTCCCATGGCTTCAGAAAATCTTGCAAGTCCGCTTCCAAGAACCAAAGATCAAGAAACGTCTTATGTTGCTTGTTGACGATATAGGGCCGTATCACTTCGTCGAAGAACTGCCGGTCCTTCTTGTACAGGAAGAAGTTGAGCTCATGGCTGGCGAACTCGGAATACTTCTCTCGCTTCTCCTCTGTCGACAGTTTCGGCCAGTCCAAGGCGAAACGGAATTTCTGCAGCGTGCTATTCCCCGACATCGTCGCATACAGCGAAAAGACGCTACGAAGGCTGTCGTAGGTATCGAAGCGACCGGACGTGATGTCGGCCATCTCGAAAGTTTCACCGGCAGCCAGTTGCGTGACCTTCTTTTGCTGTGTGTAGTGCTTTGCTGGATCGAGGCCAGCTATCAGGCGAAGGTCACGTTGGTTCGATTCGAACTCCGGCAGCGACAGTGTTCGACTGACTGCCGCTAGAGGATCAACGGCAATTACCTGAAAGTGGTGATGATCACCCAAGTCTTCTAAGGGGATGGAGATGTTGCCGTTTTCGTCTGGCACCAGATTCACCAACGACATCGAAGGTTCTTTTAGGAAGTCCAGATTGGCGAAGTCGCGCAGACCTTCTTCCAACTTTTGCTGATTGGCCTGCCGCATCATTTCGGAGTCAGCCACGTCGTTGGCCGCCGAGAAGTCTTCTCCCTTTGCCGCCGTTTGTGTCGAGGTTTCGGTGGATCGAATTGGCCAAGAATTTAAGAGCAACGTCGGTCGCTCCAGCATATTGCCGGGGAACTTGGTGGCGTAGCTACGTTCCAAAACGTATTGCAGTTCCTCTCCCAATTTCCGACCGGCCATGTAGAGGCTTCGCTGCGCAGGTGATCGCATCAGCAACGGTTCTGCACTCTGAATTTGACTTAGCGAATCGTACGCGTCGAACGCAGGATAGAACCGCGTCGCATAAACGTGCACCCGCGTGTACTTCGATGGATTCGCAACCTGAATACGAAGGTTCTGGCCGTCGCGTTCTACACGCGTCAACTGAATCGGCCTGAGTGCCGGTGTTTGCAAGCGTCGATGTTTGCCGTACGCGAAGCCTGCAACTTCCTTGCCTGCGGTGATACGAACACGCGTTTGCCGTCCGTCCAACGAGAGACTGTAGTCACCAGGCTTCAGCTTCTTCAGTTCGACGAAGTGTTCGCCAATTTGGACCGATTGTGAAACATCTCGCGCGAACGTGCCGCCACGCAGTTCATACAGTGTGACTCGCGAATCTTCCGTCAGCTCCTCTCGCGTTCGCATGTGCGGAATCCGCACGACTTCGCCTTCCAATGCGTGCACGGAACGACGTGCCGTATGGCGATCTTGCTGAATCGACCAGGATTTACTGGCCGTGTTTGGCCCTGTCGCTTCGATCGTCGTGATCCCGTCGAGAGCCCCCAAGCTGATCACGCCGCTCTCGTCCGTTGCCAAACTCAGCCGTACTTCTTCTGTGAAGTCTCGGTGGCGTAGCTCAACACGTACCGACCGATGTGGTCGAGCCTCGCCGGTCTTGCCAAGCAACTGCAGAATGTACTCATCGCCCATCTTTGTCAGATGTACGTCTTCGATTTTGTCCGAGGCGTCAATCTCGTTGATGCGAAACCGTTGGCTCGCGGCGTAACTTTGGTCCTTTCCACGCGCGTCCTTGATCGTGGCCGTCACGTTCACCTCAATGTTCGCCACACGATTCGGGGAAAGGAATACCAGCGGCGTGTCGCGTTGGGCAACAAACTTCACGTCTTCATAGACGCGTTCTGCTTCGACGTTATCAAGTGTCGTTGACTTGACGGTAACCTTGACGTTCTCCAGCACGTGCGGTGAAACCGGAACGCCACCGAGCCGAACGGAGGGCCGAAGCAACAACATGGCGTCTTGCCGATCCAACATGGATTCCCGATCAATGTAGGCGGCAATATCGAAGTCGTAGTTCTCACCTTCGTGTTTGAAATAATGCAGAGACGATAGATCGCCGGCCGTGATCACGATCGGCTGTCGACCTGGGTTTGTCGAAAATGGAACGACAAGCGAACCGTCCTTTGAGTCCTGCTCATCAGTTGTAAAGTTCTGCCCCGACATCCAGATCGAAAAATCATTCAACTGCCGATTCTGATCGTCAAACGCAGTAAAAACATGCCCAGCAGTCGACGTCTTCACCAGATAGTGCAGCTCGCCTTTTCGGATAACTGCTCGGCTGCTCTTGCCGTTGCCAATGAAGTCGATGACGTAGACTCCTGGCTTCTCAAGGTTTGCAAACTTGAAGTTGCGTCGCTTGCGGATAACGGGAGCTTCGTCGTATTCGTAGGTCACCTCATGATTCGGAATCAAGCCATCCAGCTTGATGTCCGTGTTCACCTCACGGCCGTACTTTTGGTAGTAGTTCCGCGTGTTGACTTCATAGACCTTCACAATCAACTTTTTGACGTTCTTGATGTCGACATCCAATTCGA
>CAYQMZ010000047.1:0-3641 GCA_964418725.1 uncultured Pirellulaceae bacterium | reverse complement strand
CCACAGCATCGGTCGAGTTGAAGTGCTGCGGATTCGTGGGTGCAAAGTCTAAATCGACGCGGTCCTTCAGTGTCTGATATTCGGACGGAGGTAGCATCGCGAACCACTTCTCCGCGTCTCCGGCACCAGCGCAGATTTTCGCTTCGGCAAATACTCGCCGCAGGTAATCGTCACGCACGAACGGTTCATAGCGTGTGTAGTTGCCTTCGGTCTTGAAGAAATGCAGCAGGTATCGACGCACTAGTGCTTCGTCGCTGGCAATTGGCCGACAAGGCGTCACGTTCCCGGGATTGAAATTCAAGTCCACCGGATAACGACGCGACTCAGCTTGCTGCATTAGGCGTGGTTGTATGTAGCCCGTGTTGCGTGGTAGCGCCAAATACTCGAGAAACCGTTTCTTGTTGTATTTGCCCTGGCGTTCATCAAGCTCCAACCAACGGTACAACACGTGAGCTTTCAATGAGTTGTGTGCCGCTGTCAGGTTCGAAACAAAGTTCCACACACGTGCGAAGTAGGCTTCTTGCTCGGCCGTATCGCTTTGCCAATCCGCATCAGGACTGGGCTGCAGCTTCTGCATGTAGGCATTAACGAAGTTCGTTTCGTTTTCCAACTGCGGGCGCGAAGCCACCAACTGATCAAGCTGCTCCTGCAACAACAGTTGATGGATCTTCAACGACCCAAACCCGCGAGACCCTTTGGCTTTTAGGTCTTTCAGCACAAGTTCGACAATGTCTGGATGCGTTGGTCGATCAACTCGAGACAAGTATTCTCGTCGACGAGTATCGTCTAGCGATGCGCGAAGTGTACGGAGTCCTGCGTCCGTGACACGCCGTAGCCCGCGTGTGCGAAACGCACGTTTCAGCAACGTTTCATAACTAATGAGCTTGGGGTCTAGCCGACTTGGAAGCTTCGGTTTGGATTCAAGCTGATCTGGCTGGTGTCTTAGGTTCGGTCGAACTTCTCGAATCAGATAATCGAGCGTTCGCTTGGGGTTGAGTCTCCTCAAACCCGCGCGTACGACCAAGACGTTGCTCCCATTGCTTCAGAAGTTTGCCGACTTGGTCAAACTGTTTCGTGTTTTGCAAATGAATGCACTGAAAATAGTAGTACTCATTGGTTCCGGGAATGAGTTGCTCAATCGCTTTCGTGCGATCTTTGGCCAGCACAAAGTCTTCGACGAATTGAATCTCGCCACCTTCGGCCTGCCCGCCCGCATCATCGCCGTCGAGGATTTCAGTCGTTGGAACCACAGTCATGATCGTTAGCCAGAAGAGTGTGCGGAAGAAAGCTCGTCGTGGAGAAGTTGGCAACGAGAACTTCATAGTGACATCTCCGAATGGTTGTGGTTCAGACCGATGAACGCAAGTTGCTTGAACTGAGTGCTTGGTCGTCGCTTGCTACTAGCGACATGCCGCAATGAATGTTTTCGAACGAGCCACTGTTGCGACTCGCCAAACTTCGTCATCACATTCCCGCACACCAGCCAAGTTTTGGCCCTGAACTCTACAATTAATTTGAACCGAAAATTGGCGGAAAAGTGGCCTCCGAACGTTGGCCTTCAGTGAGACGTACCGAAGATTCCCAAAGTTCCCAAAAATTCGAGAATCGAGCATTTGTCCTGCTGATTTCGGCGTTTTGTTGTTGCTTTGAGCCGACGGGACTACAATGCGATCACGACCTAGGCGTGGACTTTTCTGCCGTTCGATGGATTCGCAGGCACAGCGTTAAATCGATCAGTCGATTTCCCTCAGAGTCCACGTTTTACTACGGAAGGAGTGGCGCTGACTGTCGGCGCCTTTGGGCAAATTTGCCGAATTCTCCGCGAACAGATGTGCGAGGTTGTATGGCGTATGCTCGCAAATTCCAGCGTTCATTGGCAGCAAGCCATGTTTACCGCCACGTAAGGGATGCCTCCTATCCGCTGGCGAGTACGTGCGTTTCCATTGTTCAATGGATGCAACGTTCGGGTTGGTATCTTTGGAATCAGTCCTCGTTGCCGCGGCGATTTTTGTCGACGGCCCAAACGTGCGTTCGGCTGACCAACGTTCTGTTTCTATTCGCGTTTCTGAGTTTGTCCGCTCAAGCTACACTCGCAGCCGAATACCAGGAGGCTGAGAAACTCTTCTTCGCCGGGGATTACGCGGCGTGTCAAAAGATTGCGGCCGCGGAAGTGGAACGTGGAGTCTGGAACGAAAAGTGGCCTGCGCTACTAATCCGCTGTCAGCTAACCAACGGTGACTACCGACAAGCAGAACAGAGTTACCTGGCAGCAAAAAAACGATTCAAAAACAGCATCGCCCTGCGTTACTTAGGTCACGAGGTGCTCAACTTCGTCGACAAAGCTGATCAAGCCAACAACGAATACGGCGAAATCGTACAACTGGTGCAGAATTCGCCGTGGCGTTATTCGTCGTCCAGCGACCGGGTTGTGATTGGTCGATTCCTCTTGAAAAGTGGCGAGGACGCTCGGGAAGTTCTTGAGCTAGCCTTCGATCGAGCTCGTAAGTCGAACCCGAAGCTTCCTGATGTATATCTCGCCACCGCCGAACTGGCACTAGAAAAACACGATTACCAGGAAGCAGCCAAGTCGCTTGAACGTGCCGTCGAGTTGCAACCAGACAACCCGTATGTGCACTACCTGTTGGCTAAGGCATGGGCAACGTCCGACCCAGAAAAAACAAACGCCGCCATCAAACAGTCGCTGGAGCTAAACGAAAACTACGCTCCAACTTTGTTGCTGCAGGTCGACAACATGATCGATGGCGAAGGTTACGATCAGGCGAACAAGCTGATCAAAAAAGTGCTGGCCATCAATCCACTGCACCCAGAAGCCTGGGCCTACAAAGCAGTGATTGCACACCTGCAAGGCGACGAAGCTTCCGAACAATCGGCTCGCGAGCGAGCGCTCTCGACGTGGTCGACCAATCCCAATGTAGACCATTTGATCGGCAAAAAGCTGTCACGGAACTACCGCTTTGCCGAGGGCGCCGCGTATCAGCGTCGGGCACTCAAGTTCGCCCCGCGACTGCTCAAAGCCAAACTGCAGTTGTCGCAAGACTATCTTCGACTTGGAAATGAAGACGCCGGATGGAAACTGGCGGATCAGGTTCACGAAGCTGACGGCTACAACGTCGTCGCCTACAACGCCGTTACACTCCGCGACGAGATGAAGAACTATGCAACGATCGAAACGGATCGATTCTTGTTGCGCATGGATGCTCGGGAGAGCAAGATCTACGGCCAACAGGTCATCGATCATTTAGACGAAGCCTACGACTTTCTATGCGACAAGTACGAAGTGACGTTGGACGGACCGGTCACTGTCGAGATCTTCCCGCAACAGAAAGACTTCGCCATCCGAACGTTTGGGATGCCGGGAGGTGCCGGGTACTTGGGCGTATGTTTCGGTCGCGTGATCACTGCGAACAGTCCGTCTTCGCAAGGTGAACGTCCCGCAAACTGGCGAAGCGTGCTGTGGCACGAATTCTGTCACGTCGTGACGCTGGAAAAAACCCGCAACAAAATGCCCCGCTGGGTAAGCGAAGGCATCTCAACCTACGAAGAGCAAGAAAAGACCGATGCATGGGGCGAGCGGCTGACGATCGACTATCGCCGCATGATTAACGGCGATGATTTGACAC
>CAYQMZ010000046.1:11952-19172 GCA_964418725.1 uncultured Pirellulaceae bacterium | reverse complement strand
GTGCTGTACCCGCCGCGGCGATCAGTGAGGACGGTAGCTTCGTCATCGCTTGGGAAAGCTACGATCAATTCAAACTGGGCATCGTCGGCCAGAAGTTCAACGCGGATGGGCAGCCTCTTGGACCGCAATTCCAACTTGACAACACCTTCGAACCCGGCACGGAGGAGTATAGTCCCGATGTAGCTATCGATGGCGACGGAAACTTCATCGTCGCGTGGGAAAACTTCGTCCCCGAAATGGGAATGATCTTGCCAATCGGACTTCAGCGGTTTGATTCGAGCAGCACCACCGTGGGCCAAACGATGGCTTTCGACGCGGACGCGACGCAAGCTCAAGTCGAGATGGACGAAAGCGGAAACTTCGTCGTCGCGTGGCAGTCGACTGGGGCTGGCTACAACCTTCAGGTGTTTTCCACAGATCTGGAACCAGATCAATCGTCGATCGTCAACATCGACTCGAACTCGTTCAACTTCAATTTCATGCTGAACGAACGAGGCAACTTCGTTATCATTACTGAAGACCTCACCAGCCAAGTCAGAATCCAGGAATACGAGACGTCGCTTGTACCGACAGAACCATTCAATGGTGCCAATGCGACAGAAAACGACGACCACGTTCAGGTCGTTATCGGCGCATCGTCCTACACGATGACCACCAACGGCGGCGATCCAGTAACAGTTTCGATCGCAGACACACCTCGATTGGAACTGGAGGGCCACGACGGTCGAGACACGCTGGTGATTGTGGGATCTAGCTTGGACGAAGAGGTGTTCGCCAATGGTGATACCAGTGAAGTTACCGTTCGGTCTCAGCTCTACGAACTAATTGCCACAGGTTTCGAACGGGTCACCGTCAACGGCGGCGGCGGAACGGATTCGGCAGAACTGTACGGTTCGTCGGACATCAGAAAGCGAGATCGCTTATTCGGTTACCCCAGCGATGTTCACCCGACGGTGATGCACGCGGGTGTGACCAACAATAATCTGGTGAATGCCGACTTTGTATTCGAGATGCAAAACTTCCTCCGCGTCGACTCGTTTGGTCGAGGAGGCTGGGACTACGCAACCCTGTTCGGCACGGACGGCAACGATCACTTCTACCGATTTTCTGACTACGAAGTCCTCGTGGGAAACGGGATGATTCAAAAAACCAAAGACTTCGCACGCGTCGATGCGTACGGACGGAATGGTAATGACTCATCGCACCTCACGGACTCAGTGGGTGACGACAAGTACTTCTCCTTTCCAGACTTCAGTGTGCTGCTTCTGGGTGAGGCAGGTAAGGACCGCCTTAAGGTAAAGGGGTTCGAGCACATGCATGTAAATTCGCGACAAGGCGGGCAGGACACCGCGTACCTGAGTCGCATGAAGTCGACCGACGCCTTGTTTGCGATCCCGGAAGTCGTCTGGATGACGCGTGCGAGCCGATTCGAAACGGTCTTAGGATTCCATTCATTCATCGCTTCCCCCGACGAAGACGAGACTCCATTCCTGTCAGTCTTTGAAGACGTCGAGAACCTGCTTGTCACGGGCACTTGGGTCAACCTCGTGTGAGACAGATCGCCACGTCAGTTTAGTGTTGCCGTAAAGAGCAAGAAGTCACTGAAGTTAACACGTCCATCGCCGTCCAAATCTCCGTCGTCGGCAGACGCATCGTCACTTCCGAAATGAAAGCTGAGAATAAGGAAATCGGCGAAGTCAGTTTGCCCGTCCCTGTTTAGATCGCCGGGCAACTGCGAACGAATATCGACCTCGAACGCACCGAGTAACTGCGACGGGGAAGTGTTTCCACGGCCATCTTCGACTTCATCGGAATTCAGAAAGACCTGGTAACTGCCGTTGTCGGCGGCATCCCAATTCCCGGTCGAACCCGCCAGGGTGTATGTTGCAACCACCGCCCCGCCCGGAAATGAGAGGCTTTCAAAGGTCGGTTGCACCGTCCAGCCATTCGACGTCACAACCGAAATATCGCCATCCCCGATCGAGTCGACATCCACACCGGAGTCGTCTTGATACTCCACTTGGATTCGATATGCGGAGTCGCTTGCTTGTTGCAACGATTCCACCTTAAGCCTTGCCTTGGGCCCCACCTGGTCGGCAGCGATGTCGACCGTGAACGATCCAACGATGCCTCCTCGCAAGAGAAGGCCGTTCGAATCACGGACTCGTGCCTCAGTCGCAACAATGTTGTAAACACCGTTGTCGCCTTCATTCCAAACCGCGTTGCCTCGCGAGTCACCACTTGGCCAAACGTTATAAGTCAGCGTAAATTCGCGATCGCCTGCACTGCTTTGCACATCCATCAACAACGGTGCCACCGACGAACCATCGGGACGCAATAGCGTAAAGGGAGCAGGTTCTTCGAGCGGATCAAGAGCAATGGAACTGTCGACTTTCAACGTTACCGTCACCGCGTGCATTCCAGTTGTCGGTTCGATGATATCTTCGGCAGACACCTCGGCGGTCGGAACGTGGCCGTCGTGAATATTGACTTCGAATGTGGTTATCACGCCACTCTGAATCCAAGCACCTCTATCATCTGCGATCTCTTCCAACCGCATTCGAACTTCATAGGTGCCGTTGTCCTGAGCGTCCCAGAACCCACCAGGTGCCACCATGCTGTAGTTCGCGTCAAAGAATCGCCCCGACGAGAAATTGCCGTGCCCCGTATAGACCGGCGTGAACACCGTTCCATCCGGCGCAACGACCTCAATATCGTCGTCACCAATGGTCGACCGATCGAGGCGTCCAATCACGGGCAGATACTTTACTCGAAGCTGTTGACGGAACGGGCTTTCGAAGTCGATGTCGATCACGTTCACTTCGACCGTAGGTTCTGCTTCATTTCGCACATGAATTTCGAACGAATTGGTCAGGACCGCGCTGGACGTACGGGCCTCGACATCAATGCGGTGCTCACGTTGTGATTCGTAATCTAACCTTCCAGCAACCGTCACGACTCCTGTCTCGGAATCGATCGCGAATCGCCCCTCGGCGTCATCCGACAATGAATAGCTGACGTTTCCGCTTGCGAATGCGGTAACGCCAACGACAGTTCCGACAGTCGCCAACTCTGACACCCGGTTGAGGTTCTGATTGATGTCTGATGGCTGTAGCGTATTGAGATAGATGCGGTTCGGATCACGTCGATTGGCGACGACTAGGTCAAGGTCTCCGTCGATATCCACGTCCCCCAATGCCATGTGCTCGCTTCGCAAATCCGCGTCAAGTCGCAAACCGGAGTCATAGAAGTCACCACCTCCATGATTGAGCCAGAGAGTATTTGGATCGCCAATCCAGTTTGCCGCAAGGATGTCGAGATCGTCGTCGTTATCTACGTCGCCCAAGACAATCTGCGAAGTCAGTTCGTCTCCGATTCGAAGTTGCGAATCGGTGAAGCTTCCCGTGCCATCGTTAAACCACACATGGTTTGGCCCATCCTGGGCACCAGCAAGATCAGGATGGCCGTCACCGTTCAAGTCACCGACCGCAACATGCTCACCGCCGGGAACCAAAGTGGAACCTAGTTCGAATACGCCACTACCATCATTGAGCCACACAACGGTTGAGCCCGCCCCCATGGTCGCACTGTCTGAGAATTCCGTTGCCACGTTTGCAACGACAGCGTCAACGTCGCCATCCCCGTCGATGTCCGAAAGCTCAACGCTCTTCGAATTTCCTTCGCCCAACACTTGGCCCGAATCATAGAAACCGTCGAATTGGCTGTTGAAGAAAACTAGGTTGGGTGCTTGTCCGGCATTCGCAACGAACAAGTCGATCCAACCATCACCGTTCAGATCTCCCAAGGCGACATCGATCGTTTCTAAGCTCGCATCCAAACCAGCGATATCAACAGAATCGAAATGGGAATTCCACCGATTCAACAACAATCGCGTCGGCTGTCCGCTTGCCCCCGCCGTGACAACGTCCGTCGTTCCATCTCGATTGATGTCCCCGAGCGCCGAATAGACGCCGCGGTGTTCTGTCAGCGTTCTGGATGGACCATGCACAACTGGTTCAAAACGACTTCGCCGCGTCCATACTTCATCAAGTCCATCCGCCATCGTGAAGAACAGTTCATCGACGCCATCACCGGAGAAATCTCCAAAGTCGACGTCGCTCGAATTAAGGACATCCAATTCCTGCGCGAGTGCGAATCCCAGACTTGGATTGCGAACTTCGCAGGGCTTGTCGTCGTCGATGCCAGAGTCGCACACAACATCGGCAGCGAGCAACAATCGAACTTCTAAAGTCTCGCTACTCAGCGCAAGCCGTCGGAGCGTTTTTCTTCTTTGAGGCATCGAACGCATCACCAGTTGCAGACTCATTGGCAGAAACCACTCAGTCCACTCTAGTCGCGTTCAACTTATCTCACAAACTGAATTCACAATCCGCACGCACCAGGCCGCCAGACCAAACCGGACAACAACGAATCTGCTAACTTCGTTTGGCAGCGATTCAGCACTCAATCTTCCTGCAAGAATTTTACGCGTTTGCGAATGTCAGTATTCACACTGTGATACCGTCGAAAGAGATTGCCCGCGTCAAAGCGAGTATCGCGAATTTGCTCCACATCGTCATAGCCAATGGCATTCGTGAAGATCGGCAGCAAGTACTCAGCGCCTTCGGCAGAAATCGTCATTCGCCGCGGATCATAGAACGACTGATGCAGGTTTCGCGCGTGAATGTGGCCCCATTGATCGCGGAACTTATTACCTTCGATGCTGTCCAGGTAGAACCCTTCCGCCTGCGACCACTGTAATATCGAGACGCAGTTGTTCTGCCCGTTCACTAACATCTCGACCGCCTTACCTCCAAGTGAGGCAGCGTGGAATCGATCGAAGGCAAGTGGTCGTCCACCGCGTTGGGTGTGCCCAACTTTTCGAGTGAAGATCGCAGACTCTGCCGAGTCATTGCGGTTCTTCCGACGGAAGAACTTGTCACCAATTTCTTCGATAAGGATCTTGCGCAAACGCTCAGCTGCTCCTGACAGCTTTAGGTTTCCAGCCGGATCTGTGGATGCTTCTGCAGCGCCCAGCTCAGATCCGCTCTGATCCGTGATCCCCTCGCCGCAAACGATCACAACGTTTCGCTGCAGGTCGTAAATCTCCTTCACGCGACTAACTAACTGCTCAGTATCGACGGGAAACTCCGGCACCAAGATCAGATCGGGCTGCCCGTAAGAGCTTCCCAAGGCGATGTACCCCGAATGTCGCCCCATCACTTCGATGATCGCGATCCTACGATGGCTTTCCGCCGTGGTCCGCACTCGTTCGACACCACCCGTGGATACGAACACCGCCGTGGCGTATCCGGGAGTTACGTAGTTGACCATTTCCTCAAGCTGGAACTTTGTGGAACCGGCTTCTGGCCCAATCGTGTTTTCTCGGTAGCGATATCCTTTGGACGAATCTGAATCTTCGTCGCGAATCCACTTGTCTGGCTCGTTCGAGTAGTTTAGTCCCAAATCGTTGTCGATGGTCTTGGGAGCCAGCACCGTGGGGATGCGGTCGCAAAGCGGCTGCAAACCGTTCAGCGTTCCATCACCACCGATACAGATCAATCCCTCGACGTCGAGAGCTCGAAGGCGTTCGCAGACCAAATCTAGATTCTTGTGGTCGTTCGCATCCACGTACGTTCGAGACGACCCCAGAATAGTACCGCCCTTGGTGGGATCCAGTTCTGGAATTTCGCAGAACAGTGGATTCAACCGCACGTGTGGCACTCGTGAGTCGAACAGACTGCTAAAGCCTCGCAGCAAACCCAGCACTTCGATTCGCAGTTGGTTTGCTCGGACAGTTGCTCCGTGAATAGTGGCATTTAGTGCGGGCGTATCGCCACCCGCCGTAAGAATTGCAATTCGCTTCATTGTTTTTTCGTTGCAGGACGCAGTAGAAGAGGGAGCGAAAGGGAATGTAATCTCTCAACCCCAGGATTGGCAATGTGGAAGCAACAAAGCCTGCAAACCCAACGGTTTCTTCACAAGAATCGCGGACGAGCCACAGCAAGCCTAAGGCCGCTGCGGCATGCGGCGAGAACGCAACTGCGAATCGTTCAGATCCAATTCGGGCGTCCGCTGGAGGCTCTTCTCCCAAATGTAGACGTCGCCGTCCTGCGTTGCGAACCGCCAATGCGGCGGCGAAGTTCTGCTAACAACGTCATCGAAAGCGACGGCGAACTTGTTCTGCACCCATTCAGTACTGTCTATGGACAGATCTCTTAACTGCACGAATTCAATTCGGTTTCGCGTCCGACGCTGCCAGACGATCGCGACGGATTGCCCATTTCGCGAAAAACTAACCGAACTAGCTCGCTGGCCGCGAAACCTTCGGACAAACCGGGCGGCTTGCTGTTCCGCCATCAAATCGATCAGATGAAACTCTCCATCTCTCGTGCCGACCGCCAATTTTTTGGCATCCGCAGTAATCGAAATTGACTCGATCTTCGAGCACCCGAAACGCAATTCCTTAACGGTACTCAGGCTACCGCTTTCAATCAGTTGTACGAATCCATCGTTAAATCCGATCGCGGTGAACTGGCCGTCTTCGGAGAAATCGGCACAAGAAACACGACCAACTCCGAGATCCAACTCGTCGGCTCCATTAGTCAGCCTGGCGTGATTCGATTCATCTTGGACTAACTGGATTCCGTGATCTGTCTCAAATGAGTCCGCTGCTCCCGAAGTTGCTTCATCCGCGGGAATGACGGGCAGCAATGGTGGTCGAACGAAATCGTTGATGTCACGAACTTCCTGACGCATCACCTTATTCGCAGCCGGTGTGGAAACGTTCGCGGCGATGAATACTGGAGTTGGTACGAGGATGATGACCGCGAAACCAAGAATTCCCGGATACGAGTCGGGGAGCAACGAGCGACCTTGCACCAAACGGTCACACATAATGGCATGCAAACGTTCACGCAAGAACTCAACTTTTGCGACGGCACTTGCCACGGGCGGGACATAACCAACGCTCAAGAAATCGACGGTGGCAAGCAGTGCATCCGCATAGGTCCTGGGACAACCGTTGGCTTGTCGCACAGCCCAGGCATCGCAGCAGTTCTCTTCAGCGTGCTCGATCTGATTTCGAGCGAGCCAGAAAATAGGATTCCACCAGAACAACGACATGGCAAACAATTCGATGAGTCGAACCCATTGATCACCACGTCGGAAGTGAGCCAACTCGTGCGCAATCAGCGTATCCTGCGCTCGAATCGTCAGCC